>JAFSCH010000130.1 GCA_017436865.1 Lachnospiraceae bacterium | reverse complement strand
CTTCTGCTGCAATAATCTCAATTCCTTTTCTTTTACAAAGTTCGCTTAGTATATGGGCAATATCTGCTTTTATTTTTCCGTAAATAACTTTTCTTCTAAACTTTGGTGCAAAAACAATATGGTACTTACATTCCCATTGTGTATGTGCTAAACTGTTTTTATCCATTTGGATACCTCCTTTGCTTTTTAGTACGGTTGGCGAACCTATACTTATTATAGCAAAGGAGGTTTTTGCTTGAAGCTAAAGCTATTTGGGAACACACCTGCATAGCAGGTGGTTTATTTTTATTGTGAATACAAGCAAATCAGGCTGTCAATTGGCAGCCTGATTTTTCTATGACTACTTTGAACTAATCTATATCGCTTAAAGAAATACGATCCTCAAAATAGATGCAAAGCTGAGCCAGGATGAAACGGAGGAAGGGTATTTCTTTCCCCATTTTTCTTCCAGAGTATCCAGTGCACTTAATGCTGCATCTTCGGTGGATGCCTGATAAATATCTTTCAAATCAGCAATAAAAGCTTTTACATCTTTGTAAGATACGAATTTTGTTGTATAACGAATCTGATGTACAATACAGCGTTGAATCTCTGTTTTGGGAAAGACTGCAGAAATCGCATCTCCAAAGCCGGTTAAACCGTCAACTGACACAATAAGGATATCTTGTACGCCACGATTCTTTATTTCTGTTAAAACACCAAGCCAGTATTTTGCACTTTCATTACCACCTACCCAGAGTCCAAGAACATCTTTCTGTCCGTTTAATCTAACGCCGATAGCAACATATACAGCCTTCTTGATTGTCTGATTATCCTGTCTGACATGAAAATGTATAGCGTCCATGAATACGATAGCATATATTTTTTCAAGCGGACGATTCTGCCATTCTTTTGCAATCGGAAGAATTCGGTCAGTCATGTGAGATATCATTTCTGCGGAAGCATCTACACCATAAACAGATTTGAGGTGTTCGGAAATATCTCTTGTAGTCATCCCTTTTGCATACATGGACAGAACCTGGTCTTCGATATTCGAGATATCAGTCTGATTCTTTTTGACTATCTGGGGCATGAACTCGCCCTTACGGTCTCTGGGAATATCCAATTCAATATCTCCAAAAGAAGATGTGACTGTCTTTTTACTGTATCCGTTTCGACTGTCGTCCGTTTCTTTGTTGTGATAGTCATACTTGGAATACCCCAGTTGCTGATCCATTTCCGCTTCCAGCATCCCCTGTAGAGTGTCACCGAGCAGGTCTTTTACCATGTCTTGAACATCCTGTGCATCCTGTGGATTATAATGCTGGATTAAGTTGTTGATGAACGCTTTGCGTTCCGGTGAAAGTTTTCTTTGTCTTGCCTTAAAAATATCCTCCTGGATTAATATTTATTTTAACATCAATCCAAGAGGATATATATTACATATCTAATTTACACAAAATTATTTACATTCTCGAAGATAAGCAAACTTTAGCAAGTTAATTTGAGGAATATCTCATTTTAACTTGTGCTAAATCTTGACAGGGGACCATCAAGATAAAAATACTTTTCCTTCATAATCGTATGTATATATTTTAACCTACTGATTCCTTCTTTCTCTTAATTTTACTTCTCCTCGCACTATTTTATTTAGCTTAGTAAAAACCGTACTTTCTTCGCCCTCCATTATAATCGAAACATCTTGTCTCTCTCCTATTTCACTAATTATCCATATTCCTTTTTCTTCATAACAATTTATACTATAAGGTATATTACTTTTTTTCCCTACTATAACTTGTAGACTTTTTAAAATATCTTCACTCCAATTATCAAAGAATTCATTCTTAGTCATCATATCACCTCATATTAATGTTCAATCAAAATTCCTAAATCTTTCAACACCTGTCCTGAAACAGGGGTATTCAATTGCTGCGCTCCACCGTCACATATTTTATCTCCACTTGACGAATACCATGGCGCAGCCTCTCCAAACACGCCATAAGTTGAATCTATTCCCTTTTCTTTACAAAGCTCTTTTAAATCTGGATTATTCTGAAATTTCAAAAAATCAGTATTATATCTTTCCATTATATCTTCATCTATATATTCTATCTTTAATCCTTTATCTGCATTTATTACATCTATTAATTTATTGATAGAATCATAATCACTATTTTTTATACAATCAATAGCTTCAAAATAATATTCAGCCTCTAGTTCATATTGATGATATGCGTATTTATTATCGATATATACTATTGCTCTTTCACTTTGTGTATAAATATAACCATTATCAGAAATAATACCAAAGTTTTTTCCACCCACATAACCAATTCTATCAAGAGTTGTAGTTATGTTATTTTTATTTACTCCATATACTGATTTTGTAATATCCAATCCTGGAAAAGATGACCAATCAATATCCGGAAACTCACCCCAATTACTATACTCAGCATTCTTAATTGCTCTTGCATCCGCAATAACGTTAAAATCTACTTTTTGTTCAGGTGTTAACATATCAAAATTAGCTTTCATTATATCTATTTTATCCTGATTTGATAAATCCGTTCTACACCAAACATTCTCTTTTAAATACTGATTAAAATTTTGTTGTAATTCAAGCCCTTTTCCATCAAAATCACTCTTTACATATTGTTGTAATTCCTTTTTAATCCTCCTTCACCAGTCCCACCTAGCACTCCTTTCCCTACTTTGAAGACTGTTTCAAAGGCTCCATTGGCTCCGAGATTGATTCCGGTTCGTTTTAGTCCTTCCAGTGCCACTTCACCTGCACTTCCTCCATCCATTGCTATTTCTACCATGGATGGGATGGTATCTATTGCTGTATCCAGTGTGGTATCTGCAAGGATATTTGTCAGGCTCTCTGCTCCAAACTTTCCTATGATAGGTACCTTGGAAAGCTTTTCTCCTGCCTTGGTCAGTAGCTTTCCTACTTCCTATTCTGTCAATCCTAAAATGTAGTTTTTTCAAGGCTTTGACGTATTTTATTTACCTCTAAAATAGAGCCGATAGTGATGAATATCGTAGTATCAGGTACCGAATAGCTGATTTTAGGGTATAGCTTTAAAAGCATCCTCTTTGCTTGCTTTCATAAAGGCTATTTTCCTCTATCAACTATGATGATGAACCTTCCGTGTCTAAAGGGATCGTGTCCCAACTTCCTTCGTCCCATCTATTCATACACTGAGTGCCGACCAAGCTCCTAGACAGGGTCATGCCCTATGGAAAATACCGATGCCGGCTACAGCTCTTATTTTTTATTGATTGTTACTGACCATTCTATATCTGTTGCGGTACTGATTCTTTCAGTGGACGCTTTACCGTAACAGTTTTTGCTGGTCTTTTGAATGATGATGTCTTTTATCGACTACATCGTTTACGGGTTCCTCTTCCAGAACCCTGCCCGTTTCCTGCACCTGCCAGAACACCGGCAGAGTTCTGGAAATTCATTTCCTTAATTTCTTATGCAGCTGCCTGTATCATTTCCTTACACGGACGTTTGATATCCCTTAGCAGCTTCTCCGGGTCATACTTTGTTCCTTTTTTAAGAATCGTGTAGATTACCCTCAATATTTTGCAGGCTATCACGATTAGCGACTGCATCTTCTTTAGCGGATTATTAGCTCTTGTCGTGTAATACTCATGTAGCTGCTTGTATTCATAGCCATGTGACACTGCCGATTTCGCAGCCTGAAACAGCCAGTATCTCAGGCGTTTCCGGCCTCTGTGGCTTATTTTTGTCTGTCCTTTATGCTTGCCTGAACTGCATGCTACCAGACTCATTCCACTTAATTTCTGGATTTCCTTTACATCATCAAATCTGCTGATGTCTCCCACTTCCGCCAGTATT
>JAFSCH010000027.1 GCA_017436865.1 Lachnospiraceae bacterium | reverse complement strand
CTTGCAGGCTTACTTGGCGAATGCCACGATAGTGCGCTTGCGCAACTATGCGGAGAGCAGGACTAATCAAACATGCCGAACGCTCCATTTAGGAAATACCAAACAAGCGGGTTTGCATTTGAGGCATATTCATTTGCTATATACAAAACCTGAAAAGGAGTGCTCATAGCCTTGAATGTTACTTAGCTAAACCTGAATTTAACCAAGAAAGGATTCCATCATGGATTTTCAGCAAAATATAGATACCTATGCAAAAGATATATCCTGTATTTCGCAAGTAACACAACGTTCACCTAATCTAAGTGGAAAAGGGGTAATTATAGCAGTATTAGATAGTGGAATTGATTATTTTTCGCCAGAATTTCGTTTTGCAAATGGAAAGACACGTATTTTGGCGCTTTGGGATCAATCAGCAATACCGAATGAGGAAAAAGGGCAGCTTCCACCAGAAGGGTATCGAGAAGGGGTTCTGTATACAAGAGAAAGGATTGATGAGGCACTTGCAACAGGTAACAGAGAAGAAGGATTTGTAATCGTACCACATAGGGACAGTTCAGGACACGGGACAGCAGTTGCCGGAGTTGCGGCAGGAACGAGAACAGGGGTAGCACAGGAAGCAGAACTAATAATAGTGAAGCTAGGTACGCCTTTGCCCAATACATTTCCAAAGACAACACAACTCATGCGTGGGATAACCTATGCGGTAAATATGGGAATAGCACTAGACAGACCGGTTGTAATTAATCTTAGTTTTGGAAATACCTATGGTGATCATAGAGGAGATTCTTTATTAGAACGGTTTATTGATAATGCTTCTGAGATAGGAAGAACTTCTATTGTAATAGGAAGTGGGAATGAAGGGAATTCCAATGGACACACAGCAGGGATAGCAATGGAAAAGACAACGATTGAACTTGCTGTGACTCAGTATGAAACAGGATTAAGTGTTCAGTTCTGGAAGCATTTTAATGACAGGTTTCAATTAAAGATTCTTTCGCCGGGGGGAGAAGAGCTGATATTAGAAACAAGACAGTTGGATACGGTTCGTAAAACGTTGGAGCAGACACAACTTTTATGCTATGTAGGAGAACCACTTCCGTATTCGGTGAATCAGGAGATTTTCATTGATTTTATTCCACAGAATACCTATATCAATCAGGGAATCTGGCGTTTTGAACTGACACCTGTTGATGTCATAACAGGAGAGTATCGGTTCTATTTGCCAAGCTATGCGGTTCGTAATGCAGGAACTGGATTTTTCCTGCCGACACCAGAGGTTACGCTTACAATTCCATCAACTTCTATGCGTGCTATAACGGTTGGAGCTTATGATCCGCGTAGGCAGAATTATGCTGACTTTTCGGGGAGAGGTTATGTGTATCGATATGAAGAAGGACGAACAACCGGACAAAATATTCCGTTTGGAATTGCATTTAGCAAGCCGGATTTAGTAGCTCCGGGGGTTGATATTACGGTGCCAACACCAGAAGGGACTTATGAGCAGGTATCGGGAACCTCTTTTGCAGCTCCTTTTGTAGCAGGTAGTGCGGCGTTACTTATGGAATATGGCATTATTCAAGGGAATGATATCTATCTTTATGGGCAGAAGCTGAAGGCATCTTTGACAGATGGCGCGAGGAAGTTGCCTGGGATTACACAATATCCAAATGATATGGTGGGGTGGGGAGCATTGTGTGTGGGAGAAAGTATACATTTTTGAAATAGGGGGGAGAAAATATAGTACGAGAAAAATTATAGAATTCTTCGGGGGTTTATATATAGTTTCTCCGTTTTTTAATGTTAATACTTTTTTTATAATAAACTCATCAAACAACTTAAGAAACATTTTTAAGGGAGGTTATTTATGAAGTTTAAAAAATTAACAGTGCTATTAACTTGTGCTACTATGGTGGCAAGTGCATTAGCTGGTTGTGGTTCAGGCGAATCGGCTCCAACAGGAACAGACAAGGGTTCTGCTTCAACAGAAGGAAAAACATCTTATTCGGAGGATGAAATTCTTAACTTAGATATGTTTATTACTATGCCTGGTTCTGAAATCAACGATGATAACGAAATCGCTCAGATGATCGCAGAGAAGCATGGGGTAAAGATTAAGGAAACATGGCTTACAGGCCAGACAGCATCAGAAGCAACAGGTACATTGATTGCAAGCGATGAGTATCCTGATTTGATTGATAGTGATGATATGTCACTTTTAGTAGATGCAGGAGCGTTAGTTCCATTAGATGAATATATTGATAAGTATCCTGAGTTTAAGGAAAAATGGTTCACAGAGGATGAATGGGAGAAGTTCCGCCAGCCAGATGGACATATTTATTGGATTAATCCATTTGGCAACAGCAAGAACGAGCCTACAGCAACAACTCATAACGATGAAGCATTCTGGATTCAGACAAGAGTACTTGAGTGGGCAGGCTATCCAAAGATTGAGACAATGGATCAGTACTTCCAAGTAATTGAAGATTATATGGCAGCAAACCCTACCATGGAGGATGGAACACCGAACCTTGCTTATACAATTCTTTGTGAAGACTGGAGATACTTCTGCCTTGAAAATGCAGGTCAGTTCCTTGCAGGATATCCAAATGATGGTTCTGTAATCGTTGATAAGGAAACAATGACAATTGGCGACTATAATACTTCAGAAGATACGGTCAAATACTTCAAGAAGTTGAACGAAGAGTACAAGAAGGGATTTGTAGATCCTGAAAGCTTCACTCAGACATATGATGAATATATTGCAAAGCTTTCTACAGGACGTGTACTTGGTATGGTTGACCAGTGGTGGAATTTCGCATATACCGTAAATGATGTATTTAAACAGCAGGGACTTGATGCTAAGGGATGCAACTATGTACCGCTTGGATTAACAACAGAAGAAGGAATGGAAAACAGATGGCATACATATGACGATACGGTTAATCAGGCATCTGGTATAGCAATTACTGTTGACTGTGAAGATCCGGAAAGAGCATTTGATTTCCTTGTAAAGTGTGCAATGGATCAGGAGCTTCATGATTTGAGATTCTGGGGTGTTAAGGATGTTGACTATTGTGTGGACGAAAATGGTTTATACTATAGAACAGATGAACAGAGAATGAACTGTGCTGATACTGCTTATCAGGCATCTCATATTTGTCAGTATTCTTACTTACCACAGTGGCATGGTACAAGCGAGGACGGTATCAACGCTAACAAGCCAGAAGAACAGCCTTCTGAGTTCCAGTTAGACATGGCACAGCCATTAAAAGATTGTTTAGCAGCATATGGAGCAGATAACTATGTTGATATGATTGGCTCTGTTGTAGAAAAGAATGCAGCATGGTTCCCAATGTACAGCTTTTCAAAATTATAAGCCAAGGAAAGGTCTGTTGGGATCAGATTTTGTAGGACTTGACAAGTTCCAATTTCTATTTCAAGATGCAACATTTCTTAGAGTTATTAGAAATACATTTTGCATGGGTGTATTGAACTTAGTGACAACGACAATTATGGCAATTCTTTTTGCAATATTGTTAAATGAATTGCGTTCTACGAAAATAAAGAAAACAGTACAGACGATATCTTATCTACCTCATTTCCTTTCATGGATTATTGTTACAGGTATTTTACATGATGCATTATCATCATCTGGTATTGTTAATGAACTTTTATTGAAATTAGGTCTTGTTGATAAGACAGTTGATTTTTTGCACATCCGGAATATTTCTGGCCGATTGTAGCATTTGCAAATTGCTGGAAGGAAACAGGATGGAATGCCATTATCTATTTGTCAGCGATTACGGCGATAGACCCTTGTCTTTATGAAGCGGCCTCCATTGATGGAGCAGGAAGATTAGCTAAGATTAAGTACATAACATTACCTAGTACCAGACCGACTATTATGATTCTGTTATTGATGAATGTAGGAAACGTATTAAATGCCGGCTTTGAAGTACAGTATTTGTTAGGTAATGGATTAACAAAGAGTGTTTCTGATACGATTGATATTTATGTTCTGACTTGGGGTATTAGTCAGAATGACTTCTCTCTTGGTACCGCAGCAGGTATTTTCAAGAGCTTGGTAAGTATCGCAATCATCTTTGTAGCTAATTATTTCGCTAAGAAAACAGGCGAAGAAAGACTGTTCTAGGAGGTGGAGAAATGAAAAAGAAAAGATCAATGGCAGATACATTATTCACCCTGTTTAATGGATTGTTTATGCTGGCATTTGTGGTTATAACGTTATATCCGGTATTAAATACCTTGGCAATATCATTCAATGATGGTATTGATGCAGTTCGTGGTGGTATTTATTTGTGGCCAAGAAAGTTTACAATGAAGAATTATCTTACAGTATTAAGTAAGCAGAATATGATTACAGGCGCTTGGGTAACAGTAATGCGTACCATTATTGGAACTGTGCTTGCTTTAGTGACAAATGCATTACTGGCATTTGTAGTAAGTCGTAAGAGATTTATTTTCAAAAATCAATTATCCTTATTTTGGGTAATTACCATGTATGTAAACGGTGGTTTAATCCCTGTATTCATGCTTTATAGAAATTTGAATCTGACAGGTACATTTTGGGTTTATATTATTCCTGGTACGATAAGTGCATTTAATATGTTAGTGCTTAGAACTTATATGTTAGTGCTTCCGGATTCCTTAGAAGAATCAGCACAGCTTGATGGTGCAGGATACTGGACTGTATTTGTTAAGATTATTTCTCCTTTATGTAAGCCTGTATATGCAACAGTTGCATTGTTTGTAGCTGTTGGTCATTGGAATTCATGGTTTGATGCGATGTTATACAATCGTATGAAAACTGAATATACAACATTACAGTATGAGTTAATGAAGCTGTTATCCTCTGTTATGCAGCAGAGCGGAAATGCGGCAAATGCATCTGCGGCAGGAGCAGCAGGCGCATCGATTACACCTGTTACAGTTCGTTCCGCAGCAACGATTGCAACAATGCTCCCAATTGTTTGCTTATATCCTTTCTTGCAGAGATATTTTGTTACAGGACTTACCATTGGTGGCGTTAAGGAATAAGATAAATGTAATCCCTTCACAATTATAAGATATAAAATGATAAAAAGAGAACATTCTTCTTAGGATGTTCTCTTTTTCGTATACTTAGAAAGTACACTTTTTTAAGACAAATAAAAACTGTTAATTGCAACCAAATGATAAAAAGTGTATAATATATTAATAGAAAAAGAGGATAGAAATAGTTTGTTTTTTAAGTGAGGTAAGTATGATTTCTAATGAGCTCCTAAAACGTTTTATTTATGATGTATCTGTAGAGGATGACACTTTTGAGATAATAGGAAAGGCTTTTGATAAGATAGGAGAAAGTTATGGAATAACAGAGGTTAAGGCTACTCTTTTGGCACCGGTGACATATTGTTCCAAAGAGGCTAAAAGTAAGGAAGTTATTCTATTCAAACAACAGGGAAGCAGTCAATTTGCCTATTGTGAAGAATATGTAACACGTGAAGAAGGAAAAGTTATTCTGAATATATATCGATTATCAGATTTACCAGCATTTTCAGAGGAAGAAAAGGAAGATTTAAAGCCGATTCTGAATATTATCTATATGCATTGTGAAAAATGGAAGCTGATTCATCTTGTGCGTGATATTGGTAAGATGGATAGTTTGACAGGACTGCCTAATTCTGGTGGATTCCTCAGTTATATTGATGAACAACTTAAAGAAGGGGCATTGCTTCAATATAATACTTACTATTTTAATTTAACTAGATTTGGATTGATTAATAAACGTTTTGGCGTAAAGGAAACAGATCGTATTATTGCTCGATATGCTTCGTTTGTGTTGGAATTTCTGCAGGAGGGGGAACGTCTTGGCAGACTTGGTGGAGACAATTTTGTGGCATTGATTCGCAAGGAGAGAAATGATGCATTTTTGGAATTGATTTCTGGAGTGACAACATATGGAATACTGGATGGAAAAAAGGAACCAGTAACGATTGGTGCAGTTACAGGTATTCTGGAAATTGATGAAAGTATTACAGATTGTGGTACGGTTTTAAATGATTGTGCTATGGCGATGAATATTGCAAAGCATGTAAAAAAGACTGCTTATGCCTATGCTTCTAAGGAACTCAAAGAGAGTATAATGAGAAGAAATGAGATGATTGTGGAGTTCCCGAATGCAATAAAAAATCATGAATTTCAAGCATTTTATCAGCCAAAGGTTAGTATCAGTGACTATGTGATAGTTGGTGCAGAGGCGCTTGTTCGTTGGAAAAAGGACAATGGTTTTGTGAGCCCGGGAGAGTTTATTCCTGCCTTTGAACAAAATGGAATGGTATGTGCTTTGGATTTTTATATTTTAGAGCAGGTATGTATGGATATTAGGAAATGGCTGAAAGAGGGAATGGAACCGGTTCGGATTTCTGTTAATTTTTCCAGAAAACACCTGACAAATAAGAATCTTGCTAAGGACATCATGCAAGTGCTTAAAAAGTATGATGTTGATAGTAAATATATTGAGATTGAGTTAACAGAAACGGTAGATGAAGAAGAGGCAGGACTGCTGATTGCATTTATGAATCAAATGCGAAAATATAACATTCTGATGACGATTGATGACTTTGGAACTGGATATTCATCCTTGAATATGCTTCGTTCTTTTCCGGTTGATGTATTGAAACTTGATAAATCATTGATAGATAAAATGGAAGAAAGTGATCAGATTATCCTTTCAAATGTGGTAAGAATGGCTTCTGAACTTAAGATGGATGTTGTTGCAGAAGGCGTTGAGACCTGGGAGCAGGTAGATTATCTGAAAATGGTGAAATGTGGTGTAGTACAGGGATTTTTATTTGACAGACCAATGCCAAAACAACAATTTGAAGAAAAGATGAAGCAGAAGAAGTATGCGATAGAGTAGCAACTATGAAGATGCGGAATATATACATAGTCTAATAATTAGCGATTTGTATAATGGGGGAAGAAGGATGCAGATTGTAAGCTTACGGATTCGTCATTTTAAATCGATTCAGGATATGTGGATTCAGAATATTGAGAATGCACTGATTTTGGTGGGACAAAATAATACAGGTAAGACGACGGTTTTAGATGCTATTCGCGCAGTGGGTGGTGTGTATCAGATAAAGCCGGAAGATTTTGATGAAGATGGCTCGAATATTGAAATAGAAGTAGCGATTGCTTATAGAGAGGAAGATTTTAAACAATTGCAATCGAATGGTGTCATCAGCAAATACCGTCGTCTGGATGCATGGAAGGCAGAGTTCGAAAAGAAACTGCCTTCTTTTCGAAATGGAGTACTTACATTTTCGTTTATAGCTAATCGAGAGGGAAAAATACGCTATGAGGATGGATTTCGAAAGAACAATCCTTATATAAAAGAGGTTTTTCCGAAGATATATTATGTGGATGCGGAACGTAATTTGTCATCATTTCAGCATGATATGCTTTTGTTACAGGAGGATGCGTTACTCAAGAAAATGAGAGCAGATTGCTGTCTTTTTAATCAGGCAAAGAAGTGTAATCATTGTTTTTCTTGTATCGGACTTTTGAATCAGAAGACACCGCAAGAGCTTACTGTTTTTGAAACTTCTAAGCTTTTAGATTATAAACTGTACCAGTTAAATTTGGATGAGTTTGCACAAAAAGTAAATCAGAATTTTCAGAAAAATGGTGGACAGGAGAAAATTTTGTTTTCGATGAATCGCAATATTGAAAGTATGTTAACGGTTACGACGGAAATCTATCACCCGGTGCAACAGATTACCAGACCGGTTGAAAGAATGAGTAAAGGCATGCGTAGTGTTTATATGCTTTCACTTTTAGAGACATATATGAAAGATGAGAATCAGATGCCAAGTATTATATTGGTAGAAGATCCGGAAATCTTCCTGCATCCCACCATGCAAAAAACTTCAGGAGATATTTTATATCGATTATCTAAGAAAAATCAGGTTGTTTTTTCTACACATTCACCAAATTTGCTTCCAAATTTTAATAGTAGGCAGATTCGACAGATGGTATTAAATGAAGAAGGATATCCAGCTGTAAGAGAAAAAACGGATATAAGTGTTATATTAGATAACCTAGGTTATACGGCAAATGATCTTATGAATGTGGACTTTGTATTTATCGTGGAAGGAAAACAGGATAAAAGCAGATTGCCGCTGCTTTTGAAACATTACTATTCAGAGATGTATGATGAGGAAGGGAATCTTTCAAGAGTGGCTATTATTACAACGAATAGTTGCACGAATATAAAGACCTATGCCAATCTTAAATATATGAATCAGATTTATATTAAGGATCGATTTTTGATGATTCGGGATGGAGATGGTAAGAATCCAGAGCAGCTAAGACGTCAGTTATGTAAATATTATGAGGAAAGAAGTCTAGAAGATGTGGATAAACTACCAAGAGTAATGCCCCACAATGTATTGGTTCTACATTATTATTCATTTGAGAATTACTTTATGAATCCAAAGATTATGCAAAAGATTGGTATTATTCCAAATGAAGAAGCTTTTTATAAAATTTTTTTGGAGAAATGGAAAGAATATTTGTATAGAATAAAGAGTGGAAGACACTTACAAGAGGTCATTGGTTGTGATTTAGAAACAATCGATGATGTAAGGCATTATATGGAAGAGATTAAGGTATATATGCGTGGTCATAATCTGTATGATATTTTTTATGGAAAATATAAGGAACGAGAATCAGAATTACTACAGCAGTATATAAAACTTGCACCTAAGGAAGACTTTGCAGATATTTTAGAGTCTATCAATCGTTTTATTTATTTTGAGAATAGGAAAAAGGGCATGAATTGAAAAAGTTTTAATAGGAATTTATGTTGACTTGTGCTACACTATATGCGTGTGCTTAAATAGTGAAAACGTAGCAAAAATAAACAAATGGAGGCTCAAAATGATTGAAAGGCTATTTAAACTAAAACAAAATAACACGGATGTTAAAACAGAAGTAATTGGTGGTATTACAACCTTTATGACTATGGCATATATACTGGCTGTAAATCCTAGTTTGCTCTCGGCATCAGGAATGGATGCAACAGCAGTATTGATTGCAACCTGTCTTGCTTCCTTTGTAGGAACAGCATGTATGGCGTTGATGGCAAATTATCCGTTTGCATTGGCACCGGGAATGGGATTAAATGCATATTTTGCATTTACGGTATGCGGTTCTATGGGATATAGTTGGCAGGTAGCATTGTTTGCAGTATTTGTGGAAGGTATTATTTTTATTATTTTATCTTTGACAAATGTGCGTGAAGCTATCTTTAATGCGATTCCGAGCGGGTTGAAAAAAGGTGTAAGTGCCGGAATTGGATTATTTATAGCTTTTGTAGGATTACAGGGTGCGAAGTTAATTGTAAATAGTGATTCTACTTTAATCACTTATGTAGATTTTACAGCAGAATTTAATACACAGGGTATTAGTGCTGTACTTGCTTTAGTTGGTCTCATGATTACAGCTGTTTTATATGTAAAACAAGTTAAGGGATCTATCTTAATTGGTATTGTTGCAACATGGATACTTGGTATGTTATGTCAGTTACTTGGCATTTATGTACCAAATGCAGATGCAGGTTATTACTCGTTGTATCCAACGTTTGCAATCACTGATTTTTCAGCACTTGGAAAAACCTTTGGTCAGTGTTTTAACTTTGAGTTTGCAAGTATTAACATAAAGGATTTTCTTGTAATAATGATTGCATTTCTCTTTGTTGATATGTTTGATACGATTGGAACACTTGTTGGTGTGGCAACAAAAGCAGACATGCTTGATAAGGAAGAAAAGCTTCCTAAAATTAAATCAGCATTATTAGCAGATGCTATTGCTACTTGCGCAGGTGCAATTTTTGGTACTTCTACAACAACTACTTTCGTAGAAAGTTCAGCAGGTGTTGGTGCCGGTGCAAGAACAGGTCTTGCATCTATGGTAACAGGTGTATTATTCCTTGTAGCTATTTTCTTTGCACCAATTTTTACGGCAGTGCCAGGGTTTGCAACCGCTCCAGCATTAATCTTTGTAGGATTCTTAATGGTATCTTCTATTCTAAAAGTAGATTTCGATGATTTGACAGAAGCAGTACCTGCATACCTTTGTATGCTTGCTATGCCTCTTGCATACAGCATTTCAGAAGGTATTACGATTGGAGTAATTTCTTATGTCATTATTAATGTTTGTTGTGGAAAGGCAAAAAAAGTAAAACCACTAATGTATATCTTAGCAGTGTTATTCATAGTTAAATATATTTTATTATAAATAATATTGTAAAACAAAAGCTCAAATTTAAAAGATTTGAGCTTTTTATATTGAAAAAAGCGTTCATTTGTCAGATAATATAGATGTAGTGTTTTTTATAAATAACAATAGTGACGAGGTGAATGTGGAATGGAAAGTATGAAGGGTTTTTTGCAGTTTGAAAAAGGAAAAAATATTTTAAATTCAAGAATAGCCAAAATAAATGAAAAAGAATTTTTTACTTATATTGATTTCGTAGTTATAGAGATAAATACCACCGATAATACCACAAAGAAAATTGCAATAGAAGCAAAATCACGTAAGTCACATATAGAAGTAACACCAGAGAAAGATTTTTTAATACAAATGCAGTTTGAGGATAACAGTTTTAAAGATATTAAGCCGTTGGTTGGTAAGGAATGTATTAGGGCGTATGTGAATCCGGTTACAGCAGGTAGAGATATTTATGCAAATTGGAGATTATGTGGGCTTGTATGTGAGTTTCAAACAGATGAAGCTCAGAATAGTATAAGCTTTGTCATTCGTCATGACAGTGCGGAATTGCTACAAATGTGGCAGAATGGAAATGTTGATGAAAGAATTCCTGTGAAAATATTGGATATTTGATAGAAATGAGTATAAGGAAAATGGGGGACGCTAAATGAGATGAAGTAATAGAAGAAATGATGCCTTATTTTCAGGTGTATTATGGGAATGCAGGCAGTAGTTATGGACTTGGGGCGGAGAGCAGAAAGGCATTAAATCGCGCAAGAGCAGATATTGCGGCTACGTTGCAGGCAAAGCCGGAGGAAATTTATTTTACAGCTGGAGGAACAGAGGCAGATAATTGGGCAATCAGAGGGATTGCTGAGGCAAATAAAGAGAAGGGAAAACATATTATTACTTCTCAAATAGAGCATATGGCTGTATTGCAAACGTGCAGATTTCTTGAAACGCAAGGATATGAAGTTACATATTTAAAGGTAGATAGTCAGGGCAAGATTGATTTGAAGGAATTGGAAAATGCAATACGGCGTGATACGATCTTAATTAGTATTATGTATGCTAATAATGAAGTAGGAGTTATACAACCGGTTAGGCAGATTGCTGAAATTGCACATGAACATGGAGTTCTGTTTCATACGGATGCGGTACAAGCTTATGGGCAAATACCAGTTTTGGCATCAATGGATGGATTTGACCTACTTAGTGCAAGTGCTCACAAATTTAATGGACCAAAAGGTATTGGTTTCTTATATGTGAAAGGTTATCAGAAAATAAATAGCCTTATGAAAGGCGGAGGACAGGAGCTTGGAAAAAGAGCAGGAACAGAAAATGTAGCAGGGATTGTAGGGATGGCGAAGGCAGCTACAATGGCAATCCGCGAAATGCAAGAGAGAATAGAAAAGACAGAAAGACTAAGAGCGCTTTTGTGGGCTGGCGTATTTGAGAATATATCACATGTAAGCTGTAATTCGGAAGCAAAAGAACACTTGCCTGGAATTCTAAACATTAGCTTTTGTGGAAGAGAAGCAGAACAGATATTAGGGTATTTAGATAGAAAAGAAATCTATGCATCCGGCGGTTCAGCATGTTCTTCTTATGATAGAAAACCATCCCATGTATTACAAGCAATGGGAAAATCAGCGGAGCAAATAAGAGGAGCTGTTCGATTTTCGTTGGGATATGACAATACAGAAGAGGAAATGGAACAAGTGATAGAAAAATTGATGAAAATGAAATAGAAATGTAATGTTACTGGTAGAAAAGGAGCGTAAAATGAAAACGCTCCTTTTTGCAAGTTATAATATATACGTCCAGTCATCCATAATGGCTTCACAAGCATCGGGGTCAAGCTCATCAATGGCTGAGCAAAGCTTTTTGAACAATTCTAGAGAATGTCCTTCATAACGGTATTCGGATAAAGTATTTTTTACTGCTTCCATGCCATCCATATCAAGGTCATCTAAGGCCTCCTGAAGCTTTTCAAAGGCTTCGATAAGAATGTTTTTCCGTATGAGTTCTTTTTGGTCTGCGTTGGAATCTTCTTCCTCTGGGAAAAATGGTTTTAAGATACCTTCATAATGTAAGTAAAGATCAAGCAATGCAGGCGTTTTTTCGAGGATTATAGTTTCGTTTAAAGCATGTCCGGCAGCTTCCAGTTCAGCTGCATCTTCGGACAATTTATTGGCACCGATTTGTTTCGAGGCACTTTTTAGAGCATGTACTTCAATGGTATAGTTATGCCAGTTCTTTTCTTCTGCATATTGCTTGATAAGGGCATGTTTCTTTGGAATGGTATGATAATAATCTTTTAATACATTCCAAAATAGTTTTGCACTACCAAGTAGTTTTAGCGCAGAAGCAGTATCAAGATCCTGAATAATAGGAGCAGTTTCTTCTTGTGGTTGTATACGATTTTCCTTTCCTGCCTGTGTATTTTTTGTATTGACATTTTTCAGTTTAGCCTTTGGAAGCCAGCGCTTTAATTTCGAAACTAGGATACGGACCTCGATAGGCTTTGCAATAAAATCATTTAATCCTTCCTGAATGAACATTTCTTTGATGCCAAATACAGCATTTGCTGTTAAAGCGATAATCGGAACATCTTCATATTCTTTGTGGAAACGGCGGATAATATGAGTGGTTTCCACACCATCAATTTCCGGCATCATGTGATCCATCAGAATCAGGTCATATTTCTTTTTACTAATTTTATCAATCGCATCCTGGCCACTGACAGCGGTATCTATCTGCATAGATAATGGTTCTAAAAGACCTTCGCAGACAGTTAGATTTACGGTATTATCATCGACAATAAGGATCTTTGCTTCTGGAGCAGTAAAGTCATAATACTCATCAGAAGCCTCCTGATTATCAAAAAAGTGTACTTCTTCATTAAAAATTGCAGCCAGATATAAAGAAGACAGAGGTTTTTTTGCCACAATAACATTAGGAATATCGTAGGACTGCGCTGATTTAAAGCTGACTAATACGATTGCTGTCATATCTGGATGGCTGGAAATAAAGCTTTGAACTTCCGGTGTAAAGGACTTTGCTTCTAAAAACAAATAAGATTGATAATTTTCAAGTTTTTCCAGCAATTCAGTAATGGAAGACATATTTTGATAGGTGTATCCTAATCTTGTTAAATCTTCTTCAAGCTGTTCGGCAATATAAGAATTTTCAACATAGCCATAGAGTGTTTCCTGTTCCGCATGATTGATCTGAATGGATGGTTCCATGTCAATTACTTTTTGTGGCAAATTGAAAGAGAATGTACTGCCTTCGCCATATGTGCTTTCTACTTTAATATCGCCATGCATGAGTTGGAGAAGCTGTTTGCTAATAGCAAGTCCAAGTCCAGAACCTTCGATATTGCGATTTCGTTTACTGTCAAGCTGCTGGAAGGATTGGAAAAGCCTTGACATATCGGTTTTTTTGATGCCGATACCAGTGTCTTCGACAGAGAAGAGAAGTTCAATATCATCTTCATCGACCTCTTTATAATCAAAGGACAGCTTGACCTGACCACTTTTTGTGAATTTTACAGCATTGTTGGCAAGATTAATGATAATCTGCTTGAGACGGATATTATCACCAACAAGTTTTCTTGGAATTTTAGGATTCATGTCGAGGATGAATTCGACATCCTCCTTTTCAAGTCGTGTACTAACGATGCTAGAGATATCATTGATAACAGATACTGGTTCATATTCTTCTTCGACAATATCCATTTTGCCGGATTCCACTTTGGAAAAGTCTAAAATATCATTAATAATGGTAAGGAGAGTCTTACCAGAGGACTTAATCTGATTAATATAGTCTCTGGCATTTGGTGGCAAATCCTCACGAAGTGCCATTTCAGCAAGGCCGATAACGGCATTCATAGGAGTACGGATTTCATGGCTCATATTGGCTAGAAAATCAGACTTTAGGTTTGCAACCTTCTCGATTTCGATATTTGCCTGATGCATAATGTACTTATGGTATGAAATGGTGGAAAGGATATTGGTAAGTGTATAGAGGAAATTTGCAGCATTTTCCACTTTTGTTCTTTCCATAACAGGAACCTCAAGCGCAGATTGCAGATAATTAATGAGATCTACATCGATTTCAGCGGCTACCTGCATGATTTTTGTGATATCAGGTGGTTCTGTAAGCACTTGTCCGCCAACGAAACAACCAATCATGGTATCGCCCGCCATAATTGGAGCGGCAAAGTCCATAAGACCTGCATGACAGTAGTAGGTAATGGAGGAACCGGACTTTAAGGCAAGTTCAGCACCACGTTTATCGCACTGTTCACAACGAACACATCCTAAAATAGATTTCCGAGTATATTTCGCACAGTAATCGGTATAATTGGAGCCTCTAGTAATCGGTTTTCCATTTGCATCAGTAATCTGAGCTGCAAAACCAGTCATTTTTGCAAAGGCATCTTGTATTGTTTGTAGCATCTCGACCTCAAACAGGTCGGTCAGGGTAATATCTTCATGCATAGAACTACCTCCTTAGCCGAGTATCTCATGAACCTTGGTTAATAGAGTTTCTTTGTCAACAGGTTTTAGCATATATCCTCTTGGTTTTAAGGATAGCGCTTTTTGAATCATAGCAGAGTCATTGATGCCTGTTAGAAAGATAACGGGAATATTAGCTGTTTTTGGGTTTGCCAGTAGCTTTTCAAATACAGCAGGTCCATCTTCTTCTGGCATGGCATAGTCTAAAAGAATTAAATCAACGGTCTTATTTTGCAGATATTTCATAGCAATTTTACCATTAATAGCAGTAGCCACTTCATAATCTGATCCAAGCTGTTCTTTGATTGCTTTTAACATACCCGGAGAATCATCAATAATCATGATACGTTTTGGCGAAGTATCTGTTTGAGATTCTGAGGTGTCAGGTTCAGAAAAAGGTTCCGATTCTAAAAGGGATTTGTTATCCGGTGAAGCAAGAGCTTTTTCTAACTGTGACAACAGATAGAGTGTATTTTCAGAATCAGTTGTATTTCCTTCTATGGATTCATAGGGCTGTTTGTCTTTTGGTACATTTTTATTCAGGTAACTAAGTAATTTTTCCTGGATAGTTACAAGAGAAATTGGTTTAATAAGAAGCAATTCTTCTTTGGTGGCCGCTATTCTGGAGAAAAGACTGTAATCATCAGAATCACAAATTAGAACCAAAGGGATTTTTGTTTTTTCCAGTTGATTGTGCAGATTGTTTATGGCAATCATATCATCTCTGTTTTCTGCATTCATGCAAAAAACAACAGCATGAGGCTCAAAGTATTTTATGTGTCCTAATAAGTCACCAAAGCGCATAGAGGAAGTCAGGCAGTCAAAAAAAGTATCCATCTGCATAAAAAAATCGTTGATAAGACTTTTGTGCTTGCCGACAAGTAAAAGCTTATATTTCATAATAGAGTCCTCCTTTATAAGATAAATTGTATGAAAAACATAGAATTATCAGTATATATAAATAATTGTAACACAATAAAAAAGAATAATAAATAGGAAAATAATATTCCAAAAAAGGAATGATTTTGTTATGATAAGGCTATGTTTTGATTGGAATTCCAATGCTTCGCGGAAAAAGAAAAGGTAGTAAAAAGGAAGGTAAGGAACATGCAACAAAGAGAACAACTTCAGGAGTTCTATCGGTCTGAATATGCTCGTTCGGCAAAGCGCAGACTGAATCCGTCCAGAAAAACAAATGGTTATGAGCAACAGATTATTAAGCTGTGCAAGAGGATAAAACGGGAGAAAAAAGGCAGGATAAATATTGGTTACATGGTATATTATCATAGAGAAATCAATCATTTGCTTTTGATTGCGACAGCAAAACAGAATCAAAAAATGGTTAAAATGATTTTTGATGAAGTACTGCCAATTCTTATGGAACTTGATATTTCTATGTTGTCAAGACCGGACAGGGAGGAATTGGATGAAGATTTTATAAGGTATGCAGTTTCACAACAGCCTAAAAAAATCTGTAATAAGACTCTTTTAGAGTTGGTTATGATATATAAGGATCATAGAATTCGTAAAAAAGTGGCAGAGCTTGTTCCGTCCAGACCAGAGATGGAGTTTCCGGAAAGTTTGGAAATGAAACGAAAGTTTATTTTGCATATTGGTCCAACAAATAGTGGAAAGACCTATCATGCATTAGAACGGTTAAAGTCTGCAAAAGAGGGAATATACCTAGGACCTTTACGACTATTAGCTTTAGAGGTTTATGAGAAGATGATGGACTATGGTACTCCATGTACCATGCTAACCGGTCAGGAGTGTATTGAAGAACCGAATAGTCAGGTGACGGCATCTACGATAGAAATGCTGGATATAGACAAGTTCTATGATATAGCTGTTATTGATGAGGCGCAGATGATTACCGATACAGACAGAGGTCATTCTTGGACGCGGGCAATTCTTGGAATTAAGGCAAAGGAGATTCATATCTGCATGAGTCCGACCGCTGAAATGGTAGTGACTCATTTGATAGAGCTTTGTCATGATACATGGGAGAGTAATCATTATGAGCGAAAGACACCATTGGTTTGCGAGAAGAGCGCATTTGTTTTTCCAAATGATGTAAAGCCGGGAGATGCATTGATTGTATTTTCAAAAAAATCAGTGCTTGATATTGCCGGACGATTAGAAGCAAGAGGAATTAATTCCAGTGTTATATATGGAAGTTTGCCACCGGAAATCAGACGTAAGCAAATGCAGTTGTTTCATGATGGAACGAATCAGGTTGTGGTATCAACGGATGCGATTGGAATGGGATTAAACTTACCTGTTCAGAGAATCGTATTTATTGAAACAGAGAAATTTGACGGAACCCAGCAACGAAAACTGATGATTCCGGAGATAAAACAGATAGCAGGACGAGCAGGGCGTTATGGTGTGTATGATACAGGTTATGTAAGTGCCATGGGAGTAGAAGAGCTTGCTTATATTAAAAGCTTGTATCAGGCAGAAGAACAGCCGATAGAGAAGGTAAGTCTTGGTTTTCCTCAGGTGCTTTTAAATCTCCCAGAGCCATTAGATGCGATTTTAAATACATGGCATTCTGTAGAGGCTCCTGCGCCTTTTGAAAAAATAAGTATAGATGAAATCTTGTTTTTATATGAAAAAGCAGAAAAGAATAGTGCAAGGATTGATGGATTTGAGAATAAGCATATTTTATATCGGATGGTTACTTGTCCGATAGACATTAAAAATCCTCGTGTTATATCCTTGTGGTTACGTTACTGTGAGACCTATACGGCAGATAGAAGTCTTATGAAGCCAAATATCAATCAGATTCGTTTTGATGGAATTGGAAAATACGAGACGTATTATAAACAGTTAGAGTTGTACTATCAGTTTTCTGAAAGGTTTGGCAAGGAGATGGATACGGAGTGGCTTGCAAGAGAACGAGAGAGAACAGAGCTTGCCATTATGAAATGCCTTGCGAAAGGAAAGACAGAGTATATTTCCACTTGCCGTTACTGTGGAAAGCGCCTTCCGGTTGGGTATGGTTTTAATGTGTGTAGACAGTGTAAGACTAGTATATAGAAGGGATGAGATAGGATGTCAGAACAGTTTTCGAGAATAGAATTGCTTATTGGCAATGAGGGAATAGAGAAGCTGCAAAAGGCAAGGGTTGCTGTATTTGGTGTTGGTGGTGTTGGTGGTTATGTCGTAGAAGCACTTGCAAGAAGTGGAGTAGGAACCTTGGACATTATTGATGCAGATAAGGTATGTCTGTCAAATCTCAATCGTCAGATTATTGCAACGCATAAAACGATTGGTAAATATAAGGTAGATGCAGCAAAGGAGCGTATTTTGGAAATCAATCCGGATGCTGTGGTAAATACGCATTGTTGCTTCTATTTACCGGAAACAGCAGAACAATTTGATTTTCATCAATATGACTATGTAGTAGATGCCATTGATACGGTAACAGGTAAGATAGAGCTTATTATCCAGGCAAAACAAGCCAATACGCCCATTATCAGTTCGATGGGAGCAGGAAATAAGATGGATGCTACTGCATTTCAAGTAGCTGATATCTATAAGACAAATGTCTGTCCACTTGCCAAGGTAATGCGTAGAGAATTGAAAAAGCGTGGAGTAGAGAAGCTAAAGGTTGTATATTCTGAAGAAAAACCACTGACGCCGGTAAAATTAGCCGATAGTCAGAAAGATACAGATGCTTTGGACAATGTCAGAGAGGGTTCGCCAAGACGTCAAACGCCGGGAAGCAATGCGTTTGTACCATCGGTAGTAGGACTAATTATTGCGGGCGAAGTCATTAAGGATTTGATTGGAGAGTAACAGATATGGAGTTTAAGGGAATACAGAAAAGAGAAGAGGGGAAATTTATTACCCGTTATGATATTACTTATGAAACGGTGGATAAACAGGAAAAGGTATACGAGATGATCAGCCGTGATAAGAAACTGGAAAGCTTTGAAGAATTGCATGGAAAAGAAGCGGATGCGGTTGTAATTATTGTAACCAATGAAACAGGAGAACGTATCCTACTTAATAAAGAATTTCGTCTTGCCGTAGGTGGTTGGGTATATAACTTCCCGGCGGGATTAATTGATCCGGGCGAGGAGCCACAACAAAGTGCAAAAAGAGAGCTTTGGGAAGAAACTGGTCTTGAGTTGTATCAGATAGATGATTTTATTAGTACGAGTTATAGTGCGGTAGGTTTTAGTAATGAAACGAATGTCTGTATTGTCGGAAAGGCGAGGGGGGAATTTCGTCCAAGCACTTCTACAGTAGAAGAAATAGAGCCTGAGTGGTATACCAAGGCAGAAATAAGAGATTTATTGAAAACACAGAAGTTTGCGGCTAGAACGCAAGCGTATTGTTATGTATGGAGTAGGGAATAAGATTCATTCAATACGAAAATCACTTCATTCACGCAAAAGCCATTGTGGAAACCAAAAAGATAACGTATGATTACAGTGTAACAGCAATGGAAGGAATGAAAGGAGGGAGCGTAAATGGATGCAATGGTATGGCTGGCAGTGATGATTATATTAATCGTCTTAGAAATTATTACAGTGGGGCTAACCACCATTTGGTTTGCAGGAGGAGCCTTGGTAGCAATGTTTGTATCGGCGCTTGGTGGAGGTACAGTGTTGCAGATTGTTGTATTTTTAATAGTATCCTTTGTTCTGCTTATCTTTACTCGTCCATGGGCTATGAAGTACATAAAAACGAACCATGTAAAGACCAATTACGAAGGAATTATTGGTAAGGTTGTACGGATTACACAGGATGTAGATAACTTGAATGGAACAGGTTGTGCTGTGGTAAACGGGCAGGAATGGACAGTCAGAACATTAGAGGATGATAAAAAAATAGCAGCAGGAGCGCTTGCAAAGGTAGTTAATATTTCAGGTGTTAAATTAATTGTTGAACAGTATGAGGAGGATACAGTAGTATGATAGGAGTATTTTTAACGTTATTTTTTATAATAATTATTATATTAGCAAGTAATATCAGATTTGTTCCACAGGCATATTCTTACGTTATAGAACGATTAGGTGGATATTATGCAACATGGGGAGTAGGTCCACATTTTAAGATTCCATTTCTTGACAGAGTGGCAAAGAGAGTGAATTTAAAGGAACAGGTAGTAGATTTTCCACCACAGCCAGTTATTACCAAGGATAATGTTACCATGCAGATTGATACGGTTGTCTTTTTCCAAATTACAGATCCTAAGATGTATGCATATGGTGTAGATAATCCAATTATGGCGATTGAGAAGCTGACAGCGACAACACTTCGTAACATCATTGGTGAGATGGAACTTGACCAGACTCTTACATCAAGAGAGACGATTAATACCAGCATGAGATCCGCACTTGATGTAGCAACCGATCCATGGGGAATTAAGGTTAATCGAGTAGAGCTGAAAAATATCATTCCACCAGAGGCAATCAGAACAGCAATGGAGAAGCAGATGAAGGCAGA
Source organism: Lachnospiraceae bacterium (assembly GCA_017436865.1). Classification (GTDB taxonomy): domain Bacteria; phylum Bacillota; class Clostridia; order Lachnospirales; family Lachnospiraceae; genus COE1. The sequence continues at coordinate 19,308 of JAFSCH010000027.1, read as the reverse complement.
GCGTGAAAGACGTGAGGCAGTTACGATTGCAGAAGGTGAGAAGAAGTCAAGCATTTTGGTTGCAGAAGGTAAAAAAGCATCTGCGATTCTTGAAGCAGAAGCTGAAAAACAGGCAGCAATTCTTCGTGCAGAAGCTGAAAAGGAAAAGAGAATCCGTGAGGCAGAAGGTCAGGCAGAAGCAATTCGTATCGTTCAGCTTGCCAATGCAGAAGGTATTAAGGCATTGAAAGAAGCGGGAGCGGATGAAGCTGTTCTTACTATCAAGAGCTTGGAGGCGTTTGAGAAGGCTGCTGATGGTCATGCGACTAAGATTATTATCCCATCAGAGATTCAGGGAATGGCAGGACTTGCGAAATCAATTGGTGAAGTGCTAAAGTAAACATTGAATTAGAACGAAAATTATTGTAAACTAATCACAAAGAAAAGGGTTAAATCATGGCTATGGTTTAACCCTTTCGTTAGTTTGCGCACTATGGGCGCGCTCTAAGGGGGAGCTTATGACAAGAATTTTAGTGTTAGAAGACAATAAAGACAGCTTAAAGGCATTGCAGAGTATGATAGAGAAAGTATCGGCTGATATTTTGGTGACAGCGGTAAAAAATAGACAAGAAGCAGAGAAAGCATTGGAAGCAAAGGAGACATATCATACTTTTTTATTAGATATTAATCTGAATGAAGCGGATACAGAGGATATATCAGGACTTGACTTTGCTATGAAGATTCGGAGTATGCCACAATATGCTTTTACACCAATTGTAATGATAACTTCACTTGCCAATTTGGAACTCAAGGCATATAGAGAGCTTCATTGTTATCAATATATTGTAAAGCCTTACCAGGAGGAAGAGATACAAAAGTTGATTCGCAAGGTACTGTTTCAGACAGGAGAAGTAAGTGAGCCGTTTGTATTAATAAAAAAAGACGGTATAAACTATAAATTTCTTTGTAAGGATATTATTGCAATAAAGGCAATTCCAAGAGGGGTAGATATTGTACTTTGCAAGGAGACAATGAGTGTGCATTATGTCACGATTAAGCAGTTGCTTGAGAAGCTTCCACAGGAGTTATTTATACAATGTCATAGAATGTTTGTTGTCAATCGGGACCATATTGATTATATGGATATGGTAAATGGACTGATACGCATGAAAAATGGTATGGAGGCAGAGATTGGTGTGACGTACAAGACAAGGATAAAGGAGGCGTTTCATGGCTGAGTTTGGAAGAAAATTCTTATATCGAATCTTTTGTGTGCTGGCTTTGATTGTATCGATTTACCTAATTGTGGATCTTGCACTTAGCAAAACATTGGATGTAAAAGTGATGCTTTTGTTTGGGATTTTGATTGCGGTAATCACACTTGGTTTTTTTGACTGGTTTCAGAATTATATTTTTTATGTACATCAGGAACGGGAACTGAAAATATACAAGCATTATATCAAGCCTCTAGAGGAATTGACGAAGGATATACGAGCAAAGCAGCATGAATTTGATAATCATATGAATGCGATTTTAAATATGCATGTAGTGATTGATAATTATGACGAGCTGGTAAAGGCACAGTCTGCATATGCAAAAGAAATCTATGAGGTAAAGGGAAGAAGTAATCCTGCGCTTCTTCGTATTTCTGACAAGATACTGGCAGGCTTTCTATATAGTAAGATTATCAGTGCACCTCCTTACATTGAGGTAGATATACAGGTGTTAAATCAGCATATTATATCTTCGGTTTCAGAACATTCACTTGTGGAAATTATTGGGACTCTTGTGGATAATGCATTTGAAGCCTGCACAAAAGAATTTCATGATGTGGATATGGTACTGGATGCCACGGAAGATAAATTGATTTTTGCTATTAAAAATAAAGTGAAAGACCTTACCATGGGCGAGATTTCTCTTTTCTTTGAAAAAGGATTTACGACGAAGAAGAATAAGGAAGGGCATGGGCTTGGATTGTATCAGGCAAAGCAAATTGCGCAACAATATGGAGGGAATATTACTGTGGAATTGCAGGAATGTGAAGGATATCAGGAGATTTGCTTCCGCGTGGAGATTTAGGAGAAGATAGAAGAGTAAAATATTTTACGTTATTTGGAAAATATTAATGCAATTATTCAAAAAATTGAGTATAATCATAGCAGTGAAGTAGGATAAAAGAAGATAAATGCGATGGAGGTTTTATTGCATGTTAGAACTAAAAAATGTTTCTTATCATGTGGATGATGGAAACAAAAAAGAGATACTCAATCATATTAATGTAAAGATAGAGGATAGATTTACAGCCATCACAGGACCAAATGGAGGCGGAAAGTCGACTTTGGCAAAAATGATAGCAGGAATTATTAAACCAACAGAAGGACAAATTCTGATGGATGGTGAGGATATTACCAATATGTCGATTACAGAACGTGCGAAATTGGGAATTAGCTTTGCTTTTCAGCAGCCGGTAAGATTTAAGGGAATCACAGTGTTGGATTTGATTCGATTGGCATCTGGAAAAAATGTAAGTATTGAAGATGCCTGCCAGTACCTGTCAGAGGTGGGACTTTGTGCACGTGAATACATCAACCGTGAGGTAAATGGAAGTCTTTCCGGAGGAGAATTAAAGCGTATTGAGATAGCAACTGTTATGGCAAGGGGCACGAAGTTGTCTGTTTTTGACGAGCCGGAGGCAGGAATTGATTTGTGGAGCTTCAATAATCTGATTCAGGTATTTGAGCAGATGCATGAAAAAACAAATGGTTCGATTGTAATTATTTCCCATCAGGAGAGAATCTTGGACATTGCAGATAAAATTATTGTCATTGCAAATGGTTCGGTTAGTAAGGTGGGCAACAAGGAAGATATTCTTCCAGAGCTGTTAAATGGCAGTATGAATTGCAGACACAAGTCAGGAGGTTGTATCCATGGATGAGATTCAAAAGAATTTATTGCTTCAGGTAGCTGATTTGCATGAGGTGCCTGAGGGAGCTTACAATATACGTTCTGACGGAGAAAGTGCCGGAAGAAGAACAACAGAGAATATTGATATTGTTACCAAAACGGATAAGAATGGTATTGATATTATTATTAAGCCGGGAACTAAGAAGGAAAGCCTTCATATTCCTGTGATTTTAGCGAAAGCAGGTTTAAAGGAAGTTGTATATAACGATTTTCACATTGGGGATGATTGTGATGTGACGATTATTGCAGGCTGTGGCATTCACAACTGTGGAGAACAGGACAGTCAGCATGATGGTATTCACTCTTTCTACATTGGTAAGAATTCAAAGGTTCGTTATGTGGAAAAGCACTATGGTGAGGGTGATGGCAAAGGACATCGAATCTTAAATCCGCAGACAATTATTGAAATGGATGAGAATAGTTATATGGAGATGGAGTCTGTACAGATAAAAGGTGTGGATTCTACCGTGCGTGAGACAAGAGCAACCTTGGCAGCAGGCGCAAGTCTTGTTACTAAGGAAAAGATTATGACTCATGGAACACAGACTGCAGAAACAAAATTCTACATTGACATGAATGGAGAAGGCTCTAGTGCAACGGTATCTTCCAGATCGGTAGCAAAGGGTGAGTCTGTTCAGATATTCTATTCTGAGATAACAGGAAATAATCAGTGTGCAGGGCATTCCGAATGTGATGCCATTATTATGGATCAGGCAAAGGTAAAAGCGATACCTGTTGTAACAGCAAATCATGTAGATGCAAGTCTGATTCACGAAGCTGCAATTGGTAAGATTGCAGGAGAACAGTTGATTAAGCTGATGACTTTAGGATTAACTGAGGAAGAGGCAGAGGAACAGATTGTTAACGGATTTTTAAAATAGTAATACGGGTGTAATTGTTGGAGGTAAATGCTAAGTACTGTTTGAACAGTGGGTTATGGGTATAGGCCCAATTATATAATATAAAAGGAGGAAGTTTATATGGAGGCTTTGCAGTGTATCGAAACAAGAAGAAGTGTAAGAAAGTTCAAGGCTGAGGCAATTAGTCACGAGGTTATGGGGGAAATCGTAAAGGCAGCGTCCTTTGCTCCATCATGGAAGAACACGCAGGTGACAAGATATGTTGTTGTGGAAAATCCTGAGTTGAAATCCAAGATTGCAAATGATGCGGTATTAGGCTTTACTTACAACACGGGAACCATTGAGAAGGCGGCAGCGCTCGTTGTGGTAACTATGATTCATGGCAGAAGCGGTTTTGAGAAGGATGGCTCTTATTCCACAAGTAAGGAAGACCGTTGGGAAGTTTTTGATGCAGGAATTGCAACACAGACCTTCTGTCTTGCAGCACATGAGAAGGGTGTAGGTTCCGTTATTATGGGAATCTTCGATGAGGACAAGGTTGCAGAACTAATTGAACTAGAAGAAGGTAGAAAGGTTGCAGCATTAATTGCTGTGGGTTATCCGGATGAAGAACCGGCTGTACCAAAGAGAAAAGAAGTGGAAGAATTGGTGAGATTTCTGTAGTGTTGTAAATTAATTTGGGAAATAGGAAACTTTTTCTTGACAAATGCATAAGATAGGACTATGATTAGAAAAAAATTGAACACACAAATTTAAACTAATGACCAAGAGGAGTAGGTGTTTAAGGTTCGGCTTACAGAGAGCTGCAGGTGGTGAGATGCAGCAGATGAAAAAACATTGAATGGACTTGGGAAGGTGGGAGTAAAGAGCTTTTTGAAAGCTTAAGTAATGCCCAACGGGATTTCCGCCCGTTATCAAGGGAAGACGTATGATAGTACGTTCATGAGAGTGGGTGCATTTTTTAGTGCATCAAATTAGGTGGTACCGCAGTAGCTGGATTTTTTTAGGCTCCTGTCCTAGTAGAGATACTAGGATGGGAGCCTTTTTGCATTATCCTATGGCTGCGTTGCTGGGAGAGAAGGAGGATGGCAACATGTACAAACCGACGTATGAACAAGTTATACAGTATGCAAAAGACTATACGTATGTTCCGATATGTAGAGAAATACTAGCAGATGACATGACACCGATTCTTGTATTGAGGAAACTGGCAAAGCTTGATAAACAGTATTTTTTATTGGAAAGTGCGGAGCGTGGAAGTGTAGGAAGATATTCGTTTTTAGGGTATCGACCAAAGTTTTCTGTATTTTGTAAGAATGGAGTTGTAAGGATAGAGAAAAAGGGAGTAGTAAGAAGCTTGTCTGGAACACCCAAGCAGGCATTAGAAAAGCTTTTACAAGAATACAAATCACCTCAGATAGAAGGTTTCCCTACTTTTACGGGTGGTTTCGTTGGATATTTTTCCTATGAAATGATTCAGTATGCAGAACCAAAGCTGAAAATAAAACAAAGCGATGTAAATGATTTTGAACTAATGATGTTTGATAAGATAATTGCTTTTGACCATCTTATGAATAAGGTTTCTATCATTGCAAATGCCCAAATTACTGATGGAAAGGAAGGATATGAGCGTGCAATAAAAGAAATAGAAAATGTAATGGATGAACTTCGTAAAACAGAGACAATTCTGGATGAAGAACCATTTGTGGTACCACATTTTACATGTAATCTTACAAAAGAACAGTATTGTAGCATGGTGGAAAAAACAAAAGAATACATCAAGGAGGGAGATATTTTTCAAGGAGTAATATCTAGACGATTTGAAACGGATTATGAGGGGAGCTTGTTAAATGCATATCGAGTTTTAAGAACGACGAATCCTTCTCCTTATATGTACTACATACAATTACAGGATATGCAGATAGCAGGAACATCACCAGAAACGATGATAAAGCTTACAAATGGCGAACTAAGGACCTTTCCGGTTGCTGGAACTAGAAAAAGAGGCGGTGGAAAAGCAGAAGATGAAGCATTAGAGAAAGAGCTTTTAGCAGATGAAAAAGAATGCGCAGAACACAATATGTTAGTTGATCTTGCAAGGAATGACATAGGAAAAATAGCAGAATATGGAACGGTTAAGGTTGATGAGTATATGGCGATTCACAAATTTTCAAAAGTAATGCACATTGCCAGTGTTGTGACAGGGAAACTTGCAAAAGGAAAGACTTGTTACGATACGATAGAAGCACTGCTGCCGGCAGGAACGTTATCAGGAGCACCGAAGTTTCGGGCGTGTGAGATTATTGATGAATTAGAACCTGTTGCAAGGGGTGTTTATGGAGGAGCAATCGGATATCTCGATTTTAGCGGGAATTTAGATGTATGTATTGCGATTCGAACAGCTGTGAAGAAAGGGAACAAGGTATTTGTTCAGGCTGGGGCAGGAGTGGTAGCAGATTCCATACCAGAAAAAGAATATGAGGAATGTGGAAATAAGGCAGGAGCAGTTATCGAAGCGATGAAGCAGACACAGGAGGTATATGGGAGATGATAGTAGTAGTGGATAATTATGACAGCTTTTCCTTTAATCTTGTACAAATGCTGGGAGAGATAACGGGGAAGGAAGACGAAATAAAGGTTATCCGTAATGATGAGATGACCATAGAAGAAGTGTTAGAATTAAACCCTTCTCATATCGTACTTTCGCCCGGACCGGGAAAACCAAACGAAGCAGGGATATGTGAAGAACTAATTCAAAAAGTACAAGGAAGAATCCCTTTGCTTGGTGTATGTCTTGGGCATCAGGCCATCTGCGAAAGTTTTGGAGGAAGAATTACTTATGCAAGGCAGCTTATGCATGGGAAACAGAGTAAGGTCAGAATAGATAACAAGATAGCTCTTTTCAAAAATATGCCCAAAGAGATTAACGTGGCGAGGTATCATTCGTTGGTGGCCGAAAAACGATATGTCCCAAAGATTTTAAAAGTAATCGCAGAGGACGAAAATGGTGAGGTTATGGCAGTAAAACATGAGTCAGCTGAACTATATGGAGTGCAATTTCATCCGGAGTCTATTATGACACCGCAGGGAAGGATAATATTAACAAATTTTTTGGAAATAGAGAAATGAGGAGAAAAGAATGGATAAGTTTGTAACACCGCCGAATCATATTCACTTTAAGGCAAAGAAATTATTTGGAGAAATAGGAACGATTATAGATGGCTCGATTGCATATATCGACTTACACGGTGGAGGACCTACACAATTACATACGCATGAGCATAATCATTTATTTATTGTAACCAAAGGAGAAGCACGGATTTTATTGGGAGAGGAGGAAATTACGCTAAAAAAGGATGAGGCATTTCTTGTAAAGGGAACGATTCCACATGCAGTATGGAATCATGCATCAGAAGAAACAGTGATGCTTGGTATATCGGTAAGAGACTAATACAAAAAATATATAAAGAAAGGAAGTAAGCAATATGATTCAGGAAGCAACCAAAAAAATAATAGAGAACAGAAACCTTACAGAAGAGGAAGCAGAACAGGTTATGAACGAAATTATGACAGGTCAGGCGGCAGAAACGAATATGGCGGCCTTTCTTACAGCACTTCGTATAAAAGGCGAAACGGTAGAAGAGATTTCTGCATTTGCAAAAGGAATGAGGGCAGCAGGGGTAAAGCTTAAGTATGACGGAGATTTGCTTGAAATTGTAGGAACTGGTGGAGATGAAGCAAATAGCATTAATATTAGTACAACTGCAAGTATTGTGGTTGCGGCAGCAGGGTTTAAGGTTGGTAAGCATGGGAACCGAAGTGTATCAAGTAAGTCAGGTGCAGCAGACTGCTTAGAGGCGTTAGGTGTGAAGCTTGATATAGCTCCTGAGAAAAATGCAAAGATTTTAAATCAAAGTAATATCTGTTTTATGTTTGCACAAAAATATCATTCAGCCATGCGTTTTGTCGGACCAGTGCGCAAAGCATTAGGTTATAGAACGGTATTTAATATTCTTGGACCACTTGCAAATCCGGCAGGAGCAAACCATGAGCTGTTAGGCGTTTATGATGAAAAACTGATAGAGCCGATGGCGCAGGTATTGCATAAGCTAGGAGTAGAGAGAGCAATGGTTGTATTTGGGAAGGATGGGCTGGATGAGATTTCATTAAGTAGCGATACGATTTGCGTGGAATTAAAGCATGGAGAGTTTCGACGTTACGAGATTACACCAGAGCAGTTTGGATTTAAAAGGTGTAAAAAGGAAGAACTTGTAGGAGGAAATCCAACAGTAAATGCAGAGATTGCAAAGAAAATATTAAAAGGTGAAGAAACAGGGGCAAAAGCAGATGCGGTATTGCTAAATGCAGGGGTTGGAATATATCTCATGCAAGAGGGCATTACGATTGCAGACGGAATACAAATTGCTAGAAATACCATAGAAAGCGGAAAGGCATATGCAAAGCTGGAAGAGTTTATAGCCTTAACCAATGAGGAATAAAACATGATTTTAGATGATATCGCATTTACAACAAGAAAAAGAATAGAAGCAAAGAAAAAAGAAATACCTTTTGAAAAGATAAAGGAAAAGGCAATGGAACTTGCTAAAGCAGAGGCAGAATTCACGTTCCCTTTTGAACAGGCAATTGCAAAATCGGATATTAGTTTTATCTGCGAGATAAAAAGGGCATCTCCATCCAAGGGGCTGATAGTGAAAGAATTTCCTTATTTGGAGATAGCAACAGAATACGAGAAGGCTGGTGCAGATTGTATTTCTGTACTAACAGAGCCGGAATATTTCAAAGGAAACGATAGTTATTTAAAGAAGATAAGCCAAAAGGTTTCCATACCTACCATTCGAAAGGACTTTCTTATTGATGAATATATGATATATGAAGCGAAGGTTCTTGGAGCTTCCTGTGTTTTGCTAATAGTAGCTTTGTTAGATGAAAGCACAATAAAAAGATATATAGAAATATGTGATAAGCTAGGACTTTCCACTTTGGTAGAGGTGCATAACGAAAAAGAAATAACAAGTGCTATGAATGCTAAGGCACGATTAATTGGTGTAAATAATCGTGATTTGAGAGATTTTACAGTAGATATTCAAAATAGTATACGGTTAAGAGATAAAATACCAAGCGATATTTTATTTGTGGCAGAAAGTGGAATTAAGACGGCAGAGGATGTTCAAACGTTACACGAGCACAGAGTGAATGGTGTATTAATAGGGGAGACTTTAATGAGAAGCTTAGATAAGAGGGCAATGCTTGCAGAGCTTAGAGGAGAGGCGAGAGCACGTGAAGGGAGTTAGATATGACAAAGGTAAAAATATGTGGATTGAAGACGCTGGAAGAAATCAGTCTTGTGAATAAATATTTGCCAGAATATGTAGGATTTGTCTTTGCGCCATCTAAGAGACAGGTAAATGATGCGCAGGCAAAAAAGATGAAAGAACAATTGGATCCACGTATTCAGACAGTAGGTGTCTTTGTGAATGAGCCACAGCAGTATATCGTTTCATTGTGTAAGCAAGGTATTTTGGACGTAGTACAGCTCCATGGGGAAGAAGATAATCAATACATAAAAGAATTAAGAGAAAAATGCAAGAAACCTATTATAAAGGTGATAAAAGTGCAGAATGTAGGGCAGGTAAAAAGGGAAATGCAAGCGGATGCAGACTTTTTGTTGTTTGATACTTATAAAAAAGAGAGCTATGGAGGAAGTGGAGAATGCTTTGAACTTGATGTTTTGAAACAGGCACTTGAGGAAGAAGCAGTAGATAAGCCTTTTTTTATAGCAGGAGGTCTTACCTTAGAGAATGTGGATAGGGTGTTTCATGAAGTGGCGTGCTATGGAGTGGATGTTAGTAGTGGAGTGGAGAATGATAATAAGAAGGATGAAGAGAAAGTGCAGAAATTTATAAGGCAGGTACGTGCAAAAAATTAGATAGGAATGGTATAGAAAGGAACGATAACAATGGAACAGAAAAAAGGAAGATTTGGATTATACGGCGGGCAGTATATACCGGAAACATTGATTCCAGCAGTAAATGAGGTAGAGGCTGCGTATGAGTATTATAAGAATGAACCAGAGTTTCAGAAGGAACTGCATGACTTGCTCACAAAGTATGCAGGAAGACCATCCTTATTATATTATGCCGAGAAAATGACAAAGGATTTAGGTGGAGCCAAGATATATTTGAAACGTGAAGACTTGAACCATACGGGTTCTCATAAGATTAATAATGTACTAGGTCAGGTTTTACTGGCAAAGAAAATGGGGAAAAAGCGTGTCATTGCAGAAACAGGAGCAGGTCAGCATGGAGTGGCAACGGCTACCGCGGCAGCGTTAATGGATATGGAATGTGAGATTTTTATGGGAAAAGAGGATACGGACAGACAGGCATTAAATTGCTATCGAATGGAGCTGTTAGGTGCAAAGGTACATCCTGTTATGACGGGAACGATGACTTTGAAGGATGCCGTAAATGAGACGATGAGAGAATGGGCATCTAGAATGGATGATACCTTATATGTATTAGGTTCTGTTATGGGGCCACATCCATTTCCGATGATGGTAAGAGATTTTCAGAAAATCATCGGTGAAGAAATCAAGGAACAGCTACAGGAAGCAGAAGGTAAACTGCCAGATGCCGTGATTGCCTGTGTGGGTGGTGGAAGTAATGCAATGGGAGCTTTTTATGAATTCATTCCGCATACAAGTGTGAGATTAATAGGTTGCGAGGCAGCAGGACTAGGAGTAGAAAATCCGAAAAATGCAGCAACGATTGCGACAGGAAGTGTAGGCATTTTTCATGGTATGAAATCACTGTTTTGCCAGAATGAGTATGGGCAGATAGCACCAGTATATTCCATATCTGCAGGGCTTGATTATCCGGGAATCGGACCGGAACATGCCAATCTGCATGAAACAGGAAGGGCAGAATATGTACCGGTTACGGATACAGAAGCGGTGGAAGCCTTTGAGTATCTTTCGAGAACAGAGGGCATTATACCTGCAATCGAGAGTTCTCATGCTGTAGCCCATGCGAAAAAGTTAGCGCCAACAATGGGGAAAGATCAGATTATTGTAGTGAATATTTCAGGACGTGGAGACAAAGATGTAGCGGCTATTGCAAGATATAGAGGAGTGGAAATTTTTGATTAATGTACTCTCGGAATCTTTTATATTTGAATTTCAGAGATATAGTAAAAAGATTCCGAGAGTACATATTAGGTAAAGGAAGGAATGAAAAGTGGGTAGAATCAGAAAAGTATTTGAAAAGGAAAAGGCATTCATAGCATTTCTAACAGGAGGAGATCCAGATATAGAGACAACAGAGTGTTTGATACCAAAAATGGCGGAGGCAGGTGCAGATGTAATTGAAATTGGCATTCCGTTTTCAGATCCAATAGCAGAAGGGATAGTGATACAAGAGGCGGATATCAGGGCTTTACAGGCAGGTGTAACAACAGATAAGTTGTTTGAAATGGTAGTTCGAGTAAGGGAGAAGACACAAGTTCCGTTGGTATTTATGACTTATATGAATCCAATTTATACATATGGAACAGAACGTTTTTTGGAGCGTTGTGCTCAAGTAGGGATAGATGGAGTAATCATACCGGATGTTCCTTATGAAGAAAAAGAGGAGATTAATAAAGAATGTCAAAAAGTAGGAATTGAATTGATTTCCATGATAGCACCTACATCGAAGGAAAGAATCCATATGATTGCAGAAGAGGCGGAAGGCTTTTTGTATTGTGTATCTTCTCTTGGTGTAACAGGAGTGAGAAACAAAATAACGACGGATATATCAGAAATGATAAAACAGGTTCGACAAAACTCTGATATACCATGTGCGATTGGATTTGGAATAGCAACGCCGGAACAAGCCTATGAAATGGCCAAAATAGCAGATGGTGTAATTGTAGGAAGTGCAATTGTAAAAATGATAGCACAGTATGGGAAAAGGAGTATAGAGCCAGTGTGTCAATACATCCAGACTATGAAAAAGGCAATTAGGAACGCTGAGATAGAGACTAGGATATTATAAAATAAAAAACAGATATTTTGCTTTTTGCTGAATAAAAAAACAAAAATAATTGAAAGTGTTGAAAAAAGACAGAAAAAAGATTAAAATATACTTATATTGTTTACTGGTGCATTGATAGTGCAAAGTGTAAAAGAAAACGATTAGAACGAGTATATTTTAGTCAGGAGTGATGTAAATGAAGATTAATTTGAAGGAAATGCGGATTAAGAAACGTCTGGAGTTTACTTTTAAAGTGATTTTACTAATGACGATTTCGGTGGCTATCATAGGAATGATTTTCATTTTCTTTATGAATAGTCAGTATAGCCATACGCTTGAGTATTATGCATTTCCACAGGGAGACATCGGACTTGCAATGAATGAGTTTGCTGAAGTTCGAAGTGCGACTCGTGCGGTTATTGGCTATGAAGAACAATATGCGATTGATGCAGCAATGGCACAGCATGATGAGGCAGTGGCAGAGCTGGAGAAGTATATGGCATTGATAGAGCCAACGATGGTAACACCGGAAGGTAAGGAGTCTTTTGCAGCAATTGAAGCAGGACTTGCCAATTATTATGCGGTAGAAGCAGAAGTGCTTGCACTTGGTGCGACAACCGACCAGGCATTATGTGCACAGGCACAGGAAATGGCTTTGCATGAGCTAACAGATGCATACAATGCAGCAGATGCAACCTTTACTTCATTGATGGCGGTAAACGTGGAAAAAGGTGATGCCAGTCATGCTATGCTGGAAATTATGGAAATTGTCATCTTTGTGATTATGATAGTAATTCTGGTTATTGCAGTATTGGTTTCCAGACAGCTTGGTGGTACAATTTCAAAGGGAATTGAGAAGCCTTTGGATGCAATGGAAAAACGTTTGAAGGATTTTGCAGAAGGAGATTTGACATCTGCATTCCCGACGATTGATACAAAAGATGAAATTGCAGATATGATTGAAGAAGCTCAAATTATGGCTGAGAAGCTGAATCGCATTATTGAAGATGTAGGATATCAAATGGATGAAATGGCAGAAGGTAATTTTGCAGTTCGTACCAAGATGGAAGAAAAATATTCCGGTGATTTCATGCAGCTTCTTACTGCAATTCGCAAGATGAAGAAAGAGATGAGCAGTACCTTAACAGAGGTAGATGAAGTTGCTCAGCAGGTATCAGGTGGTTCGACCAATCTGGCAGAGGCGGCACAGGCATTGGCAGAAGGTGCGACTGATCAGGCGGCATCGGTGGAAGAGATTCAGGCAACGGTGGATAGCCTGGTTGAAAATGTAAATAAGACAACACAACAGGTAGAAGCTTCCTATGTAGAGGCACATAAGTATGCAGAAGAAGCAGAAAAGAGCAGAATTCAGATGGAAGCTATGATGGCGGCAATGGACAGAATCAATGCCACATCTTCTCAGATTCAGAATATTATTGGTGAGATTGAGGATATTGCGGAACAGACGAATCTGTTATCACTGAATGCGGCAATTGAGGCAGCAAGAGCCGGAGAGGCAGGAAGAGGCTTTGCAGTTGTAGCTGACCAGATAGGAAACCTTGCGGCACAAAGCGCAAAATCTGCAGTTGATACCAGAGCATTGATTGAAGGCTCTATGCAAGAGGTAGAGGAAGGTAATAAGGTTGCATTAATGGCAGCAGAATCCTTGAAGGAAGTGGTAGAAGGTGTAAAGAACATTGCAGAGACTTCTAAGGAGTTAAGTGAACGCTCCAAGGAACAGGCAGAGGCAATGGAACAGGTAGATGTTGGAATCAGCAAGATTTCAGAGGTTGTTCAGTCTAACTCTGCAACAGCACAGGAAACATCAGCAACAAGCCAACAGCTGGCAGCACAGGCGTTTACGATGAGTGATTTGGTTGGCAGATTTAAGGTTTTAAAATGAAATATATGATATAGCAAAGAAGTGGCTGATAGTAGCCACTTTTTGCTATAAATGTAGCGCTTTTTGTGTGCTCCACACACGGACAAGTAATTGACTTATAACACAAATGAATATATAATTAAAGATACTTTTAGAAAAATTTGTGTCTAAAACGCATGATATAAAGATTGGAGATGCTACGATGAAGAAGCTAGAAGATTATGTAAGAACGATTCCTAATTTTCCAGAGGAAGGTATTATGTTTCGCGATGTAACAAGTGTATTACAGGATGCAGATGGTTTACAGCTTGCGATAGACAAAATGCAGGAACTTGTACAGGATTTGGAATATGATGTAGTAGCAGGTGCAGAATCTAGAGGTTTTATTTTTGGTACACCGATTGCATATAATAAACATAAGCCTTTTGTTTTGATTCGTAAAAAAGGAAAACTTCCGGCAGAGACAGTATCCATTGACTATGAGTTAGAATATGGCACTGCTACGATAGAGATGCATAAGGACTCTGTGAAACCAGGACAGAAGGTACTGGTTGTAGACGATTTGATCGCAACTGGTGGAACAACAGAAGCGATGATTAAGCTAATTGAATCTCTTGGTGGAGAGGTTGTAGGCGTTCTTGTAATGATGGAGCTTGCAGGTCTGAATGGACGAGAGAAGTTAAAAGGATATCGTTTGGATTCTGCGATTACCTATGAAGGAAAATAAATTGGAAAATCCATATATGAAAGATTTTCCAATTGGCAAATTTGTGCGCCGCACAAATTCGCAGCATTATGAACGAATATAAAGATAGCTGGTGATGCGAATGACAGAGGTAAGAGAGAGGCAGGGGAATCCTGGAACCTACGAGGATTCGCTTATTATTAACGGTAGTAAGAATAAGATTCGTAAGGTTGATGAACGAAGAATCGAATATATCAAGGAATTTCAAAGCCCGGATGAATTATACCAAGGGCTTATAAAGCGTGTGCAAAAATATCATCCTTCTGATGATATCAGCATGATTGATAAAGCATATGGTATTGCATGTGAAGCACATAAGAATCAGGTAAGAAAGTCAGGAGAACCATATATTATTCATCCTTTGTGTGTAGCGACGATTCTTGCTGATTTGGAGCTTGATAAGGAGACAATCGTTGCAGGATTATTGCATGATGTAATTGAAGATACGATTTTAACAAATGATGAGGTTACAGAACAGTTTGGAGCAGATGTAGAGTTGCTTGTGGATGGAGTTACTAAGCTCGAACAGCTCCAGTATACTGGTGAATCAGGACCGGCAAGTCGTGAGGATATGCAGGCGGAAAATCTGCGTAAAATGTTTCTTGCCATGGCAAAGGATATCCGTGTCATCATTATTAAATTGGCAGACAGACTTCATAATATGCGTACCTTGAAGCATATGCCGGCAGAGAAACAGCAGCGTATTGCAAGAGAAACGCTTGATATTTATTCACCTCTTGCAGAACGTCTTGGTATTTCCAAGATTAAGGTAGAGTTGGATGATCTTGCCTTAAAGTATTTGGAGCCGGAAGCTTATTATGATTTGGTAAATAAAATTGCTCTTCGTAAAAATATCCGTGAAAAATACGTGCAGGATATCGTAGATGAGGTAAGTGAGCATATTGGAAATGCTGGAATAGAGGCTCAGATTGATGGTCGAGTGAAGCATTTCTTTAGCATCTATAAGAAAATGAAGAATCAGAATAAGACAATAGAGCAGATTTATGATTTGTTCGCAGTTCGTATTATTGTAGATTCTGTTAAGGATTGTTATGCGGCACTTGGTGTGATTCATGAGATGTATAAGCCGCTACCGGGGCGGTTTAAGGACTATATTGCTATGCCAAAGGCAAATATGTATCAGTCTCTTCATACGACTTTGATTGGTTCTACTGGAACACCATTTGAGATTCAGATTAGAACGTTTGAGATGCATAAGGTAGCAGAATTTGGTATTGCTGCCCATTGGAAATATAAGGAAACAAGTGATGGTAAAGTTACGACAGGCGGTGAAGAAGAAAAGCTTGCTTGGCTGAGCCAGATTTTGGAATGGCAGAAGGATATGTCAGATAATAGGGAGTTTTTAAAGCTTCTTAAGAGTGATTTAGATCTGTTTTCAGACCATGTATATTGCTTTACACCAACCGGAGAGGTAAAGAATCTTCCAGCAGGCTCTACACCAATTGATTTTGCTTATAGCATTCATAGTGCAGTAGGTAATAAGATGATTGGAGCCAGAGTAAATAGTAAGTTGGTTACCATAGATTATAAGATTAATAATGGTGACTGTATCGAGATCCTGACTTCACAGAATTCCAAGGGGCCAAGCCGTGACTGGCTTAACATCGTAAAGTCTTCGCAGGCGAAGAACAAGATTAATCAGTGGTTTAAGAATGAGTTAAAAGAAGATAATGTCATAAAAGGACGCGAAGTCTTTTTAGGTTATTGTAAGTCAAGAAGTATTAATCCGTCGGATGTATTAAAGCCGGAGTATGAGAGTGTTGTTATGCGTAAATATGGTTTCCGTGACTGGGAGGCTGTACTTGCGGCAATGGGACATGGTGCTTTAAAAGAAGGTCAGATTGTGAACCGTATGCTAGAGCTTTATAACAGGGATCACAAGAAGACGATTAGTGATGAAGAATTGCTGGCTACGATTCAGGAAAATGCGCAGAATATTCAGCATAAGCCGGTAAAACCAAAGTCCAAAAACGGTATTACGGTTAAGGGAATTCATGATGTAGCAGTGCGTTTTTCCAGATGCTGTGCACCGGTTCCAGGTGATGAGATTGTAGGCTTTGTTACCAGAGGCAGAGGTGTTTCGATTCATCGTACCGATTGTATCAATGTATTAGGTCTTTCGGAGTTAGAAAGAGACAGACTGATTGATGCAGAGTGGCAGCCTGAGGAGCTTGATGCGAGCAAAGAAAAATATCTTGCAGAGATTGTTATTTACGCACAGAATCGAAGTGGACTTTTAGCAGATATTTCTAAGACCTTGACAGAGAAGAATATTGATATTCAGTCCATGAATACTAGAACGAATAAGCAGGGTGTTGCTACGATGGCAATGTCCTTTGAGATTAGAAGCCGCGAAGAGCTGAATACCATTATCAGTAAGCTTCGTATGATAGATAATGTATTAGATATTGAAAGGACAACAGGCTAATATGGCAGATTTGAAGGTAAAGAGACGTGTGTTGAGTGCATGCGGTACAAATTGCTACTATGTGTATAAAGAAGGCGCTTCGGAGATTGTTGTGATTGATCCGGGTGACAGTGGAGAGACTGTATATGATGATGTGAAAACACTTGGCTTTGACAAGGTGGCAGGAATCCTTCTGACACATGGTCACGGTGATCATACAGGTGGCGCTTTGAAGTTAAAGGAATTAAGCGGTGCAAAAATTTATGCTCATGAAGAGGAAGCAGAGATTTTAAAGGATCCACAGAAGAATCTGTCAGGATGGTTTGGATCTGCGTATGGCTTTGAAGCAGATGAGTATCTTCATGATAAGCAGGAATTTGATATGGCTGGTATCCACTTTCAGGTGATTCACACACCGGGACATACAAAGGGTGGATGCTGTTTCTATGATGCAGAGGACGGTTATTTATTCTGTGGAGATACGATTTTTAACTGTTCTGTAGGAAGAACGGACTTTTATTCTGGTTCTGGGGCAACACTGGTAAAGTCGATTCGTGAGCGAATCTTTACATTGCCGGATGATACAAAGCTTTTATCAGGACATGGTGACAAGACAACAGTCGAATATGAGAAAAAATATAATCCGTGTTTGTAAAACACGGATTTATTATGTATTAGGAAATGGTTGTAGCGTAGTAATAACTAGATAAGAATTTCGTAAGGAATTCTTGCCAAAGTGCGTGCGCTGGCACGCATAATTTTTTCTGAGGAGATATTGTTTATGATTAAAATATACACAAATAAAGAAAGCTTTCAGTATGATTTGCATTCGTTGATTAAGGCATTTTACCCAGATCAGGATGTAAAAGTAATCCAAGAGGGAGAGCCCAATGCAGGTGAACAGTATGTAGAAGTCTTCTTTTTTGAGGAAAAGATAGAAGTTATACTGGCAGCAAATGCGGATGGCGGAAAAAAACAGTACACGAATTTGGTAAAAGTGGAAAACTGTGATGAAGCAACAGGAGTACATACCTATAAGAATCGTTGTAAGCTTGCTCTGTATCAAGACTTGTGTGATTATTCCGGAAAAACACTTCCATGGGGAAATTTAACAGGTATCAGACCTACAAAGCTACCGATGGGAATGTTAGCTGATGGTATGTCAGATGCGGAAATAATAGCTAAACTTCAGGAAACACACGCAGTTAGTGATGAAAAGGCTGCACTTAGTCTGGATATCGCAAAAAGAGAAAAGGCATTATTAGACCAGATACATTATCAGGATGGTTATAGCTTGTATATCGGAATTCCATTTTGCCCAACGACCTGTTTGTATTGTTCTTTTACATCTTATCCGATTGTAATCTGGAAGAAGAGGATGCAGGAATATTTGGAGGCATTATATAAAGAGATACAATATGTGTCAGAAGCTTATAAGGATAAGATTCTGGATACGGTATATATTGGTGGTGGTACTCCTACAACCTTGGAAGCAGAAGAGTTAGATTGGCTTTTAACCAGAGTAAGAGATGCTTTTGACTGGAGTCAGGTAAAGGAATTTACTGTAGAAGCAGGGCGAGCAGACAGTATCACCAAGGAAAAGCTGGAAGTACTCAAAAAACATGGAGTTACCAGAATATCGGTAAATCCGCAGACCATGAAGGATGAGACCTTAAAGGCAATCGGAAGACGTCATACTGTTCAGCAGGTAAAGGATGCCTATGCAATGGCTAGAGAGGTTGGATTTGACAATATCAACATGGATATTATCCTTGGACTTCCTGGGGAGTTAGAGGCTGATGTGGAGAATACCATTGAAGAGATTAAAAAGCTTGATCCTGACAGTTTAACAGTACATTCTCTTGCAGTTAAGCGTGCTTCAAAGCTTAGTCAGTGGATTGAAGAAAACGGCATTGCAACGCTGAAAAACACCGATAGAACGATGGAAATTGCGGCAGCAGGTGCGGAAGCAATGCAAATGCAGCCGTATTATCTGTATCGTCAGAAGAATATGTCAGGTAACTTTGAAAATGTAGGCTATGCAAGAGAAGGTAAGTATGGAATCTACAATATCTTAATCATGGAAGAAGTTCAGACCATCGTAGCATTAGGTGCAGGAAGTATCACCAAGAGAGTCTTTGGTGATGGAAGGATTGAAAGATGCGATAATGTGAAGGATGTAGGGCTTTATATTGAGAAGATTGAGGAAATGATTGATAGGAAGAGAAAGCTTTTGGGGATGGAATAGAGCTGTTTTATGTCAACTGAAACGACATTTTTTCAGCAATGAAAGGTAAATTTATCTATAGCCTGCCTTTTCAGCAAAACCAAACATATGTTTTGCACTTGCGATAAAACACAAAAGTTATCCACATCCTATAGTTATAGTTATCCAATTTTATTTTTTTGTGGAAAAC
>JAFSCH010000118.1 GCA_017436865.1 Lachnospiraceae bacterium | reverse complement strand
TTCGTAATTATTCAGTACCTTCCTAATTACGCCCTTTCTTATATGTATCATGTCTATTTTATCTGTTGTTCTCATAAAGAGCTTCTACCATTTCCAAAATCTCTTCTTTGGATAATCCTGCACTCTTTGCCCCCATCATCCATTCCGAAAGCCGCTCCTCCAACATCATAAGCTGCTTTTCCCTCAGATAATCCGTATTATACTCACAGACATAGAAGCCTTTTCCTGCAACAGAACGTATCAAGCCTTCCTTTTCCAATTCTTCATACGCACGTTTGGTCGTAATCACGCTAACCTGCAACTCTCCTGCAAGCGCACGAATAGAAGGCAACGCTTCGCCTGCCTTTAATTCATGTGTCACTATCGCATCTTTTAGCTGATTGACAATCTGCTCATAGATTGCAAGTGTCCCCTGTGGTTGAATGATTATTTTCATCGCTTACCTTGCCCTTTCCGGTTGATTCGTCTGCACCATTTTGGGTTCCTCATTCATATAATTACAATTCCGCTCAATAAAATCCGGCAACGAACACAGGCACCAGAGGTTAATAAGCAGAAAAACAATCATTTCTCCCAGTAGTACATAGGCGCCTATTTTCCCACCATTTAAAATATCCTCCAAAAACATACAGTTTATCATCTGTCCCACAATTCCAAACAACATGCTCAGAATAAATATCAAATCATAATATTGCTTTTCCTTAATGTCACTTTTTCCATATACCTTGACAGAAACAAGCATAAATAAGGTAAACACACTAATTCCCTGTACCAATACACTTATTAGATTGATAACTCCGAAAGCACAAAGAATGATTCCTAATACTCCTTGTATCCCAAGTGGAACCATAATCCTTACCCAGAAAATGGAATAACTATATTTTCTACGCTCCTGCTTATCCATAGGACACAAAAAAATGATTTTCTTCAATCGAATCGGTAATAATTGAATTCCTGATATTCCAATGCAAAACGGAATCATCCACAAAAAATAGTTGGCGATCGTAAAAGCTGTTTCTTGATACAGCCTTGTTGTTACCGGAAAACAAAAACTGAAATAGCAAATGGTCCAGTAAAAAGAAAAATTATTCCTTTCCTTATCCAGCTGCCTTATATTTTTCCAACGAAAGCTTCTAATATAATCATAAATTACATCTTTTATCATCCCATGCTCTCCTCATACACCGCATATATTTCTAAACATTTTGGCAATTTTTTGAGATAGATAATTGTCATAATACCTGCAATAAGCAACGCTATACTTATACTTGTGTGACAAGTATTCCATCTCTCCCCCAAACGCTTTTCCCAAAAAATAAGACTTAGTTCTATACAAACAGACAAAATCAATCCTACAATAGAAAAAGCTCTTGTTTTTACTCTTCGTTTAACTCTCTCGTTTTGATAAAAACCTTTAGGCTCTATTGCACAGAAAATAAGAGCTATCACCAAACTAATCAACGACAAAATAACGATATAGCTCTTTACAACTTTTAATATGAGTAGAAATATTCCTATTACACTTGCTATTAAAGTTGGAATCAAAACCTGCACCCAAAAGCTAATCTGAATGTACTGTTTACGTTCTTTCTCATTCATTGGACTTAAAAACATAACCTTTGGGATTTTTAATGGACTCAAGGTCATTCCTATCAATCCGAATATAAATACAGAGCTCCAGACCAAATAAACAATGGTGCCACCTGTCGATTCATCCCATATTGCATCCAATGAAGTAAAAAAATTGAAAAAAGATATCCAAACAAATATCATTGACTTTTTATATAATACCCCCAGATTTTTCCATCGAAAACCGGAAATGTAATCATATAATGCTCTCTTTACCATACCTTTTCTCCCTTCTCGTTACCTTTTAAGCCGTAACGCCTTTTGGTCTTTTCGTTACAAAATACATAAGTTCTTCTATCGTTGGTATGGTAAGAGTAATTTCTTTATCATAAGGACGTCTTGCATAATACTTTATTAATGCCTTAGCAGTATACGCTCCTTCTTCCATATAGATTACATCCTCTTTTGGTAACAAACGAAGCTTATATGCTTCCCCTGTTACTAAACGATATGTATCATGAATACTCTCAATATCCATGGAAAATAACTGTTTCCCGTTTTCCAAATAAGTGATATAGTCTGCCATTCTATCCAAATCATCAGTTATATGCGTTGCTATCAGCACACTATGTTTTCCATCTGCGATAAAATTTTTTAACATATTCAAAAACTGTTTTCTGAAATCCGGATCAAAATTTCCTGTCGGCTCATCGAGAATTAACAACTTTGGATTGTGTGACATTGCAAAAGCAAACTGAAACTTTAGCTCCTGTCCCTTCGACAGCTTCTTATATCGTTGCTTAGAATCTAAACCAAATTGTTCTAAAAGCTCTATAAATTTTTCCGCTTTATACTTTTTATAATATTTTCCATAATGGTTTCCGTTTTCCTCTAATGTCAGATGATCTTCAAAAAGTCTCTCCTGCAACACATAACCAATCTCCTCATGTATCGCTTTCTCATCCTCTTCATAGCTCTTTTCAAACACTGAAATCTCGCCTTTTTCTGCCTTATACAAGCCTAATATCAGATTTATTAGCGTTGTTTTTCCAGATCCATTTGGACCAATCAGCCCCATGATATAGCCTTCTTGCAGTTCTATATTTATATCCCCTAATTGAAATTTCTCCAGTTTCTTCGATACTCCCTTTATCTGAATCATGTATACTCCCTCTCTCTTCTGTGTGTATTAACTGTATATATTTATATATACAGTATGTACACGGTTTTGTCAATTAGTTTTTAATACAAAAGCGATTACTAATATTTCAAGCTAATCAAATTCATCACTTGCTAATAAATAATTCATATATCTTCTTTTCTTGATTAAATTTGGGTTTAGTGAGCCATGCTGTTCTGTGGCTAAATTGCTCGGTGGGAGCTTGCTCACATAAGAGCAACTTTAGACACGGAACAATACGGCGAACGCCGTGCCAACGAGCAACTATGTTGCGAGTGGCAACATGGCTCAGACGTAGTGTTGATCACAATTCTGGGACACAAAGCCTAAGAATTACTAAATGTCCTCTTCTGACAGCTTTGATTAGCAACCTCTTGCGCATAGGTGCGCAAGCGCACTATCGTGGCATTCGCCAAATAAGCC
>JAFSCH010000026.1 GCA_017436865.1 Lachnospiraceae bacterium | reverse complement strand
TAAAGTTTTCCACAAAAAAATAAAATTGGATAACTATAACTATAGGATGTGGATAACTTTTGTGTTTTATCGCAAGTGCAAAACATATGTTTGGTTTTGCTGAAAAGGCAGGCTATAGATAAATTTACCTTTCATTGCTGAGGCACAAGACATTTTATTTACCTTTTCCTTATTCTGTGCTAAAATAAAATAATTATGTTTCATTTTTTCGGAGGATAAGCAAATGAATATAGTATTATTATCAGGTGGTTCCGGTCAGAGAATGTGGCCGTTAAGTAATTCGATTAGATCAAAGCAGTTTATTAAGCTTTTTAAGAATGAAGAAGGCGAATATGAGTCTATGGTGCAGAGAGTGTATCAGCAGATTAAGTCCGTAGATGAGAGTACAGAAATTATGGTAGCAACCAGTAAGTCACAGGTAAGTGCTATTCGTAATCAATTAGGCAATCAGGTGTCTATTTGTATTGAGCCATGCAGAAGAGATACCTTTCCAGCAATCGCGTTGGCGGCGGCAAAGCTTCATTATGAAAAGCGTGTGGGCAGAGAAGAAGCGGTTGTAGTGTGTCCGGTAGACCCCTATGTAGATAATTCTTATTATGAGGCTGTAAAACATTTGGCTGAACTGGCGACAAAGGGAGATGCTAATCTAACTCTTATGGGAATCGAGCCTGTTTATCCAAGTGAAAAGTATGGTTATATTATTCCTGAACAAAATGCACAGGTTAGTATGGTAAAGGCTTTTAAGGAAAAACCTACGGTTGAAGTGGCACAGCATTATTTAGATCAGGGGGCGTTATGGAATGCCGGTGTCTTTGCGTTTAAGTTAGGGTATTTAATTGACAAGGCTCATGAGTTGATTGATTTTATTGATTATCGAGATTTATTAGAAAAATATGAAACAGCAACAAAGATTAGCTTTGATTACGCGGTTGTTGAAAAGGAAGATAAGATACAAGTAATGCGTTATGCAGGCGACTGGCGCGATGTTGGAACGTGGAATATGATGGCAGAAGTGATGTCAGATAAAACCAAGGGGAATGTTGTGTTAGATGATACCTGTGAGGACACGAACGTAGTAAATGAACTGGATATTCCGATTTTATGCATGGGCTGTAAGGATATGGTCATTGCGGCAAGTTCTGATGGCATTTTGATTGCAGATAAGGAGCAGAGTAGTTATATGAAGCCTTATGTCGAAGCAATGAATCAGGAAGCAATGTATGCGGAAAAGTCATGGGGAATCTATAATGTCATTGATGTGCAGGAAGACTTTATGACGATTAAGGTTTTACTAAATGCAGGTCATGAAATGAAGTATCACAGTCATAGTTGCCGTGACGAAGTATGGACGATTGTTGCAGGTACAGGAGTAGTTGTTTTGAATGGTAAGAAGCGTGATGTAGGAGTTGGCGATGTGATTCGTATCCCTAGTGGTTGTAAGCATACAATTAAGGCAGAAACCGATGTACGTCTAATAGAAGTACAGATGGGACAGGATATTGATGTCAAGGACAAGACAGTGTACGAGTTGTAAGAGTAGTCTGCGGGAGGAGTAAAAAAGTGAAATTTACAAAAATGCAGGGTTGTGGAAATGACTATGTGTATGTCAATGGATTTGTGGAAAAGATTGCTGCAGAGGCAAAGCCGGATATTGTGAGAAGATTAAGTGACAGACATTTTGGAATTGGAGGAGATGGTGTGATTTTTATTAATCCATCTGAAATTGCTGATTTTGAGATGGAGATGTTTAATGCGGATGGAAGCCGTTCACAGATGTGTGGAAATGGTATTCGTTGTGTGGCAAAGTATGTGTATGACTATGGTCTAACGGATAAGACAAGTCTTACCATTGAGAGTTTTGGAGCAATTAAGTATATTGATTTAACTGTAGAAAATGGAAAGGTTTCTTTAGTAAAGGTAAATATGGGGGCACCGATTCTTAATGCGAAGGATGTACCGGTTCTTTCTGAAAATGAACAGGTAATCGATGAAGAAATCGAGGTTGAGGGTAAGACTTACCGTATGACTTGTGTATCCATGGGGAATCCTCATGCCATTGTATATATGGATGATGTAAAGAATCTTGATATTGACAAGGTCGGACCATATTTTGAAAATCACAAGCGTTTTCCAGAAAGAGTGAACACAGAGTTTGTAAGGGTAATGGATCGCAATACGGTAGAGATGCGTGTTTGGGAACGTGGAACAGGTGAGACACTTGCTTGCGGAACCGGATGCTGTGCAATTGCTGTATCATGTATTCTGAACGGACTGACAGAGGATAAGGTAACAGTTAAAGTGTTAGGTGGAGAATTGTTATGCGAATGGGATAGAGAGGCAAATCTTGTTTATATGACAGGACCTGCAGTTACCGTATTTGACGGAGAGATAAACGTTTAGGAGGACATCATGCTTTTTCCAAGTGAAGTATTTTTATTTGTATTTTTGCCATTAGTGTTGGTAATTTACTATGGCTTATTAAGAAAAAATGTAGCCTTGAAGAACATTTTTCTGTTAGTTGCGAGTCTTTTCTTTTATGCATGGGGTGAACCCCAATATGTATTTTTGATGATTGCAACGATTCTGTTTGACTGGTTTTATGGAATTTTGCTGGACAAAGTTCGAGACAAAAAGATTCCGGCAAGAATTATTATGTTTTTGATGGTTGCAACAAACCTTGGTATTTTAGGATATTATAAGTACAGTGGTTTTGCAGTTTCACAGGTAAATCGTTTCCTACATACGGAGTTTGCGATTCCACAGGTAATTCTGCCAATTGGTATTTCATTCTTTACCTTTCAGGCAATGTCTTATGCGATAGATGTATATAGAGGGCATGGTAAAGTACAGAAGAATCCATTGTATGTAGGTCTTTATGTATCTCTTTTTCCACAGCTGATTGCGGGACCGATTGTTCGTTATGAGACAGTTGCAGATCAGATTGAGAACAGAGTAGAGAATTGGAATGACTTTACAAGTGGTGTGACCAGATTTTGTGTTGGTCTTGCAAAAAAGGTTTTAATTTCCAACAATATGGCTCTTGTAGCAGATGCGGCATTTGCTTTGATTATTAATCATGATTTCCAGGCATCTATGGGTATGGCTTGGCTTGGTGCAATTTCGTATACGTTACAGATTTTCTTTGATTTCTCAGGATATTCTGATATGGCAATTGGTTTAGGTAAGATGTTTGGATTCCATTTTGAAGAGAACTTCAATTATCCGTATATTTCTAGAACAGTATCAGAATTTTGGAGAAGATGGCACATGTCGTTACAGACATGGTTCAGAGATTATGTGTATTTCCCATTAGGGGGAAGCCGTGTATCAAAACCGAGATTAATTTTTAACTTGTTTGTAGTATGGGCATTGACTGGTATTTGGCATGGTGCAAACTGGACCTTTATTGCATGGGGACTTATGTATTTCGTGCTACTGACCTTTGAGAAGCTTACAGGATTAACTAAGAAAAATTACTGGTGGGGACATATCTATACGATGGTATTTGTTATCATTGGCTGGGTGATCTTCCGTGCGATTAATCTTGGAGATGCGATTATTTATCTCAAGGCAATGTTTGGTATTGGGGCAAAAGGCTTTATGGACAAGGCTGTTTTTGCCTATATTGCACAGAATTGGGTTTATTATGTGTTTGCACTGGTTGGCTGTGCACCGATTATTCCGTGGCTTGATAAGAAGCTTGAGAACAATAAGGTATGGCAGGCTGTTTATGCGGTTGGCTTAGTTGCGGCTATGGTTATTTCTGTGTCCTTTATCAGCAACAATGCATACAATCCGTTTATTTATTTCAATTTCTAGGAAAGGATGAATGACTATGAAGAATCGTGACAAATGGATAACAATTGCATTTCTGGCATTTATCCTTATCATACCGGCAGTAACACTCGTGCGAGGATTTCTGCCACAGGAGAATGTAGCAATATCAGAAGAGGAGCAGAATGCTCTTTTGAATGCCAATGGAACTACGCAGGGTGAAAATGATGGAAGCGCACAGGCAGAAGATACTCAAACGACTCAGCCTGCACAGCCTCAGGAGCTTCCGTGGTTTACCAAGGTACAGAATACATTAAACAGCTTTACGGAGCGTTTATTTGGAAGAACAAAATTAATAGCGTTTAATACAGAGCTGACGTCACTGCTTACCGGTGGTACTTATATGGAATCAACACAGGTTCTGCTTGGCAAAAATGACTGGCTTTTCTATAAGACGGAGATGGACGGACATCCAATCTGGGATTATATGGGAATCAATCATTTTACGGAGGAAGAGCTTGCGGCTATGGCAGCAAATCTGATTCAGATGCGTGATTATTTTGAGAATGAAAGAGATATTGATTTCTTTATTACAGCACTTCCAAATAAGGAAGTTATCTATGAAGAAAATATGCCGGATACCATTGCAAGAGTGAATGAGGTATCTCGTTCACAGCAGGTAGCAGAATATATGTGGGCGAATACCGATTTGACTTATGTATATCCAAAACAACAGTTCTTAGAGGCAAAGGATAAGTATCAGATTTATTATTCTACTGATACTCATTGGAATCAATTAGGTGCATTTATTGGTATGCAAGAGGTCATGAAGGCTGCTTATGGAACACATGCAGACATTGAGTCGGTATCTTTCCGTGTAGATTCAGAGACTTTTGCAGGTGACTTGGCAACGATTGCAGGTGTAACGGCCGATTACAGTCAGGATACGGTATATGTATTTGAAAAAGAATCAGCAGACCCTGCACAGTATCGGGATGAGAAATGTCTTATCGTAGGAGATTCATTCTCAGGCTTCCTTTCTACGATTGCGAAAGGGTACTATAAAGAGGTTAAGTGGAAACATACGTCAGATTTTACGATGGATGTGGTAGATGAATTTCAACCGGATGTTATTATATGGGAAACAGTTGAACGTTATATGGAAACCTTCTTAACTGAGAATTTATTAGTAAAGTAAGAGTAAGTGTGAGATACTAAAGAATTACAAGTAAGATAGAAAAGAGTTCTGTTCTGAATAGCAGAACTCTTTTTTACGGAATAGGAAGGGCATTACAAGGAGGCATTTATGATCAATGATGAAACAATGGACTATATTGGTATACTGACAAAGTTGGAGCTTTCTACAGATGAAAGGAAAAAAGCAAAGAAAGATATGGGACGTATGCTTGCGTATATTGATAAATTAAAGGAATTGGATACAACAGGAATAGAGCCTGTATCACATATCGTAAAGCAACAAAATGTCTTTCGAGAGGATGTGGTAACAAATACAGATGAGCATGAAAAGACGTTAAGGAATGCACCAGGCCAAAAAGATAGTATGTTTATGGTGCCAAAGACTTTAGGGTAGGTGGAACGTATGGATATTTTATCATTAACTGCAGTTGGATTAGGTAAGGCAATCAAAGAAGGGAAAACGACAGCAGTAGAAGCAATGGAGGCAGTATTAAATAAAATTGGAGAAGTAGAGGAAACAATACATGCTTATGTGACAATTGATAAAGAAAATGCTCTAAAAAGAGCAGAAGAGGTACAAAAAAGGATTGAGGCAGGAGAATTAACCGGACCACTGGCAGGAGTTCCTGTAGCAATTAAGGACAATCTGTGTACGGAAGGGCTGCTTACAACTTGTGCTTCCAAAATGCTGGAGAATTTTATACCAACCTATTCTGCACAGGCTGTCTTGAATTTGGAAAAGGCAGGAGCAGTTGTCGTAGGAAAGACCAATTTGGATGAATTTGCTATGGGTTCAACAACAGAGACTTCATACTTTGGTGTGACCAGAAATCCTAGAAATACAGAATGCGTTCCGGGAGGATCATCAGGAGGCTCTGCAGCAGCGGTTGCAGCATTAGAATGCTTTTTGGCTTTAGGTTCAGACACTGGTGGTTCGATTCGCCAACCAGCTGCCTATTGTGGAGTGGTAGGTATGAAACCTACCTATGGAACGATATCGCGTTATGGAATGGTTGCGTTTGCTTCGTCATTAGACCAGATTGGACCTGTAACAAAGGACGTAGCAGATTGTGCTACTGTCATGGAGATATTAGCTTCTCATGACGAAAGAGATTCTACATCGATAGCGAGACCAGATACGGACTTTACATCTGCTCTTATTAATGATGTAAAGGGAATGAGAATTGGAATTCCAAGCGATTATTTTCGCGAAGGGTTGAATTCAGAGGTAAAGGATGCAGTTCTTGCGGCAGCAAAGGTATTGGAAGAGAAGGGAGCTATTGTAGAAGAGTTTAATCTAAGCCTTGTTGAATATGCGATTCCAACCTATTATACGCTTGCTTCAGCAGAGGCGAGTTCCAATTTGGAACGTTTTGATGGCATCAAGTATGGTTATCGCACACCAGAGTATGCGGACCTACACAATATGTACAAAAAGACGCGTTCGGAAGGATTTGGTGAGGAGGTAAAGCGCAGAATTATGCTAGGAGCTTTTGTACTTAGTTCTGGTTATTATGATGCGTATTATAAAAAGGCATTACAGGTAAAGACTATGATTTGTAAGGCGTTTGATAAGGCGTTTGAAACGTATGATATTATCTTAGGGCCAGTAGCACCAACAACAGCACCAAAGCTTGGAGAAAGTCTGTCAGATCCTATGAAAATGTATCTTGCAGATATTTATACAATTTCAGTAAATCTTGCAGGGCTTCCGGGAATTTCTGTCCCATGTGGAACAGATTCCAAAGGATTGCCGATTGGTGTACAGATGATTGCAAACAGTTTTGAGGAGAAGAAACTGTTTCGTGCGGCATATACATTTGAGCAAAATACGAAGAGAATATCTAAGCCGGCAAAAAGCGCTGACTAAGATATTCTAAAGCTTCGTATAGGAAGAATGCAAGTAACTATTCAGCAGGAATACGCATGTACTGCGGATTCCGTGAGAAAAAGTAGCATAGTTAAGCAAAAATCCCATCGCTGAAAGTGATTCTGAATGGATTTTTGCACATAATTATGAAGGTACTGAATAATAAGGAGACTGATAAGATGCATAAACAATATGAAACAGTGATTGGTTTGGAAGTACATGTTGAGCTTGCAACTAAAACGAAGATTTTTTGCGGCTGCTCCACAGAATTTGGAGGAGCACCGAATTCCCATACTTGCCCTGTTTGTACCGGAATGCCGGGTTCCCTTCCGGTTTTGAATAAAAAGGTAGTGGAGTATGCGGTTGCAGTAGGACTGGCAACCAATTGTCACATAACACAGTATTGTAAATTTGATCGTAAGAATTATTTTTATCCGGATAATCCGCAAAATTATCAGATTAGCCAATTATATCTGCCAATTTGTAGAAATGGCCATGTGATAATAGATACGGAAAAAGGAACAAAAGCTATTGGAATTCATGAGATTCATATGGAAGAGGATGCAGGAAAGATGAACCATGATGAAGATGCAGACTGTTCTTTGGTAGATTATAATCGTTCCGGAGTCCCATTAATTGAGATTGTATCAGAGCCCGATATGAGAAATGCAAAGGAAGTCATTGCCTTTTTGGAAAAGTTACGTATGTTGATACAGTATCTTGGGGCTTCGGACTGCAAGTTAAATGAGGGGTCTATGAGAGCAGATGTAAATCTGTCTGTCAGAGAGCTGGGGGCAAAAGAACTTGGAACGAGAACAGAAATGAAAAATTTGAATTCTTTTCGTTCGATTACACGTGCTATTGAAGCAGAAAGAGCGCGTCAGATAGAGCTATTAGATTCAGGTCAAAATGTAATACAGGAAACGAGACGTTGGGATGAGAATAAAGAAGAGTCTTATACCATGCGTTCTAAGGAGGATGCACAAGATTATCGATATTTTCCGGATCCTGATTTGGCTCCGATTTATATCAGTGGTGAGTGGATTGAGGACATTCGAAGCAGGCAACCGGAATTTAAGGAAGCAAAAATGGCTCGTTATCGAGAAGAATTTGATATTCCGGAATATGATATTGGTATTATTACTGATTCGAAGCATATGGCAGATTTATTTGAGCAGACAACGGCAATTTGTAAACAACCGAAAAAAGTATCAAATTGGCTGATGGGAGAAACCTTGCGCCTATTAAAAGAAAAGAGTATGGATCCAGAGGACATTATTTTTTTACCTGTAAATCTAGCAAAGCTAATAAAACTTGTAGATACTAAGGCAATTACAGGAACTGTAGCAAAGGAAGTTTTTGAAATCATGTTTGAAAAGGATATAAATCCGGAAGACTACGTGAAGGAAAACGGTTTAATGACAGTAAACGATGAAGGTGAACTTCGTAAAACAATAGAAGAAGTCATTGCCAATAATCCCAAATCCGTAGAGGATTATCATAATGGGAAAGAAAAGGCGATAGGATTTCTTGTTGGTCAGACGATGAAAGCTATGAAAGGAAAAGCGGATGCTGGGCGGGTGAATCAGATTTTACAGGAATTGTTATAGAGTTTAATTAAGTGAATATATCTGAACCTGTATTCTTAAACTTCTTCTAAAGTTCAAGTGCATTTAGTGATGTAACATCACTGCGCAGTGTTTTTAGGTTGTATTATCAATACGATATTCAAGACTTGCTGTATATGCCGGATGGTTGTTTCATTTTTTATGACTAATTATTTCTAATATTTTGTATTTAAACCGAGACTATCATTTTGGTGTGGACTATGCAATAATGGAAGGAAGAACATATTATGTTAAATTTGGGTTTAGTGAGCCATGCTGTTCTGTGGCTAAATTGCTCGGTGGGAGCTTGCTCACACAAGCGCAACTTTAGACACGGAACAATACGGCGAACGCCGTGCCAACGAGCAACGTAAGTTGCGAGTGGCGGCATGGCTCAGACGTTGTGTTGGGCACAATTCTGGGACATAAAGCCTAAGAGTTACTAAATGTCCCCTGCTACACTTCGTTAGAATGAAAAGTTGATGAATTTATAGATTTAAATACTTAGCATAATACATATTTTGGACATAGATACACTAACAATAGCATAAATGTCCAAATTAATAGG
>JAFSCH010000004.1 GCA_017436865.1 Lachnospiraceae bacterium | reverse complement strand
GTAATGTATTAAGCTGAATGTTACTAATAGGTCGAGGGCTTATCCTGGAAGGTAAAGGAAGAATTGTGGAAGTGAGAATCCGAAAGGATTCCGGAAGTCATTTGATAAAGATTTGTGTGTTCGGTTTTGAAGGAATACGATGTATTCCTTGAATACTAGTTATTTCTTATATGTTTAAGGCTCCATGGTCAAGCGGTTAAGACATCGCCCTTTCACGGCGGTAACACGGGTTCGATTCCCGTTGGAGTCACTAAGGCCTAGTGGCTCAGTTGGTTAGAGCGCCGCCCTGTCACGGCGGAGGTCGAGGGTTCGAGTCCCTTCTGGGTCGTTGAAAATATAAAATTTTATATTTCTGTATGGGATCTTAGCTCAGCTGGGAGAGCATCTGCCTTACAAGCAGAGGGTCACAGGTTCGAGCCCTGTAGGTCCCATTTTATTAAGCATCATGTTTGGTGCTTTTTTTAAATATTAGGAAATTGCTGAAACTGCATTAATATCTGTAGCCTATAAATAGATATTAGGTTACTGTTCACACAGCGCTTAGCATTTACTGCTAAGTGTGTATGAAAATATAGTTTGCTTAAGCAAAAATCCAATTGCACGGCATAGTAGCCGAAGCAAATTTAGGATGATTTTGTATGTTACTGGAAAGGAGTGAACAGTAACGATATTAGAAAAACGTATAATTGAAAAAAGAATGTTGCATTGAAAACACTAATATATTGTGTTATGCTTTGGTATATGGATATGATATATAAAAATTAGCATATAAAGGAGTAACAGAATGAGTAAAGATTATTCTATTGAAACAAAATGTATTCAATCGGGATGGAAACCACAGAAAGGTGAGCCGAGAGTTTTACCAATTTATCAGTCTACTACTTTTAAGTATGATACATCTGAACAGATGGGAAAACTTTTTGACTTAGAGGATAGTGGTTACTTTTATACAAGATTGCAGAATCCTACAAATGATATGGTTGCACAGAAAATTTGTGAACTTGAGGGTGGTGTAGCAGCGATGTTGACCTCTTCTGGTCAGGCTGCAAATTATTACGCTGTATTTAATATATGTGAGGCAGGAGATCATGTAGTAATGTCTTCTACCGTATATGGTGGTACATTTAATCTTTTAACTGTAACAATGAAAAAAATGGGAATCGAATGTACAATTGTGGATCCGGATGATTCTATTGAGAAGCTTAATGAAGCATTTAGACCTAATACAAAATGTGTTTTGGCAGAGTCTATTGCAAATCCAGCGCTTGTTGTATTGGATTTTGAAAAGTTTGCAAAAGCAGCACATGATCATGGCGTTCCATTGATTGTAGATAATACATTTGCAACACCAATAAATTGTCGTCCTTTTGAATTTGGTGTTGATATTGTTACACACTCAACATCAAAATACATGGATGGTCATGCTATGTGTGTTGGTGGTGCTATTGTAGATTCTGGTAATTTTGATTGGGATAAATATGGCGATAAATTCCATGGGCTTACAATGCCAGATGATTCTTATCATGGAGTTACATATACTGAGAAATTCGGAAAAGCAGCATATATTACCAAGGCTACTGTACAGTTAATGAGAGATTTAGGTTCTGTTCCTTCACCAATGAATTCATTTTTGCTTAATATTGGATTAGAAACTTTACATTTACGAGTACCAAAACACTGTGAAAATGCGCTTAAAGTTGCTACATGGTTACAGAGTAATGAAAAGGTTGCTTGGGTGAATTATCCGGGATTAAAGGGAAATAAATATTATGAACGTGCTCAGAAATACATGCCAAATGGTACCTGTGGAGTAATCTCTTTTGGCTTAAAAGGAGGAAGAGATGTCAGTGTAGCATTTATGGATAGTTTAAAACTTGCGGCCATCGTAACTCATGTTGCTGATGCAAGAACTTGTGTATTGCATCCAGCAAGTCATACACATCGTCAAATGACGGATGAGCAGTTAGTGGAAGCAGGAGTAGAGCCTGATTTAATTCGTTTTTCTGTTGGTATTGAAAATGCAGATGATATTATAGCGGATATTGAACAGGCGTTAGAAAAAATCTAAGGTAAATTCGTTATGAAAAGAGAACGTTGGAGAACAGTTTTTTTTCTAGTTGTTTTATTATTTTTTACATTATTTGTCAGAATTATTTTCATGCAGCCTAATGCTAGATTTATAGAGTTTCGTGGAGATTATTATCAAAAAGCATTGATTGGAAGTTTGGGTGTTTATAAACTTCAAGAGTTTAGTATAGATGAATTGTATACAAAATTTTTGTCGGTTTGTATGTTGTTTTTTGGTAATAGTAAAGT
Source organism: Lachnospiraceae bacterium (assembly GCA_017436865.1). Lineage (GTDB taxonomy): Bacteria > Bacillota > Clostridia > Lachnospirales > Lachnospiraceae > COE1. The sequence goes on along the minus strand of JAFSCH010000004.1, from coordinate 11,863 downwards.
TGCAGGAGTTTATCTGAACATTATTTTACAAGTATTAACGATTGTATGTATTTATTTAGCAATGGAGTTTGTTGCAAATGTTCAAGTGTCTATGCTTGTTTCTAGCGTTATATTTTTGATACCATTTTATTCGGATAAAGTTTATGAAATTTCTTCTTTTAATCTATTGATGTTAATATATGCGATAGGATTTTTGTTTTTGTCAGGTTTATGCAAGGGAGTTTCTATGTTTATATTTAAGAAAAAATCAACAGAACAGGAGCATACGGTATCTTTAGAACTTCGGGAAAAACAGACAGGAGTAATAACCTTGGATGATATTATAGGGGATACAGATTCGTCTGTGCATGAAGAGATAAATATACAAAAGAAATTGTCCCAAGAACAAAACGAAGAGGAAGTTGAAATACTACCGGCGGGTATGAAAGAAATTGTTATGGATAATGAAGGAAAACAGAAAAATATAAAGTTTATTGAAAATCCGTTACCAGTACCGAAACGGCGAGAACATAAGGAAATGGATTTTGCAGTTATCCTACATAACGATAATGATGATTATGATATTAAAGATGTTTCAGGGATGGACTTTTTTGATATTGAATAAGAAAAATATGTTTTTCACATAATAAAAAGGAATCGCAAGATGCGATTCCTTTTTCGCTGGTTAGGAAAGTGCAGAATGTTATGTGTGTACTTTTACATGGTAGAAAAGGAGGAAATATTTTATGCCAGAATGTGAAAAAAATGAACAACTTGATGATAAGAAGTATAAGGATGAAAAAATTGAAAAAGAGAGTCAAGTAACATTAGAAGAGAATGAAAAAAATCATCGAATTCATTTAATTACTATTATAGGAGAGATTGAAGGACATGAGAATTCAGGAAATCAGACAAAGGTAACGAAATATGAATTATTGCTTCCACAGCTTGCGTCGATAGAAGATAGCAAGGATATAGATGGTGTACTTTTGCTATTAAATACTATGGGTGGAGATGTGGAAGCAGGACTTGCAATCGCAGAAATGGTTTCATCTTTGAGTAAACCTACGGTGTCACTTGTTCTAGGTGGTAGTCATAGTATTGGAGTTCCGATAGCAGTAAGTACAAATTACTCCTATATTGTACCTTCAGGGACGATGGTAATTCATCCGGTTAGAATGTCAGGGATGGTAATTGGTGCACCACAGACCTTTAATTATTTTCGAGAAGTGCAGAATCGTATAATCAGTTTTGTTTGTGAACATTGTAAGATATCCAAAAAACGTTTAGAAGAGTTAATGATGGAAACAGAGGTGTTAACAAAGGATGTAGGTTCTGTTTTGGAGGGAACTGAAGCAGTTGAGGAAGGGATTATTGATGAGATTGGTGGAATTTCACAAGCGATTCAAAAGCTTCACGAATTAATAGATGAAAAAAATATGGAAGATGTCAAGAATAATTGATTTTAGAAAAAATTCACTTATTTAGGAAATACAAAATGGATTTTTCTTATTGCGGGAACGAGAAAACAGTAAGATTATTAAGTAGTAAAGAATAAGAATAACATGACAACAGGGATAAGAGATGATATACTAATATACAAAAGCTTAACAGAATGTAGTAACATAAGTGTTAAAAAGAGTAATTAAGGTGTTAGTGTAATGCTAAATATAGCTTATATTTTGATAAGAATGACCTAAAAAGATTCTGAAGACTCTCTGTTAGGCATAAGAAAAAAGGATAATAAGTACTTCAACAGGGGGAAAGAACATGGCATCTGCATCGGGAAGAAAGACGACGAAAGGCAGAACAAGTACGAAAGGAAAAACGAATACAAGAGGCAAAAAAAAGACTTCTGGCAAGGGAAAAATAACCCGAAGGAAAGAAGTTGATATTGCTGTAAAAAATGAGGTAATGCTGATAGCAATTTTTGCAATGGAAATTTTTGTTTTTTTATGCGTTATAGGTATCATACAAGGTACAGCAGCAATTGCAATTGCTAATATTATGTTTGGGGTGTTTGGATTATTGGCATATTTGATTCCAATCATTATATTTTTAGCTTTTGCATTTGGAATATCAAATAGAGGTAATACGGTGGCAGTGATTAAACTCATAAGTGCAGGAGTTTTAGTATTTTTGCTGGGTATTATTGCTTATATGCTTATTAATCAGGAGAGTTTTATAATAAGTGATTCACTTATAGTGGATTTATACAAAAGTTCAAGTGGTGAAAAGGCTGGCGGAGGAGTTTTGTTTGGCCTTATTGCACATGGATTATATCAGCTTATTGGGTTTGGTGGAACTTTATTTTTTGTTATTGTACTAGGCATTATTTCTATTGTATTTATTACAGAAAAGAGTCTCTTATCTGGTTTGAGAAAAGGTGGTTCTTATCTAATAGAAACAGCAAAAGAGGATGCTGCTAGGAGACGAGAGTATTGGGAATCCATGGAAGAGGATGAAGAGTACGAATATGATGAAGAGCTGGAGAACAAAAGAACAAGATTAACTCGCGAAAGAAAGCAACAAAATCATGAAGTGAAGGAAGAAAAGGTAAGGCGTTCTGATATGAAGGTTAGAGGAGTTGCTTCTATTTCAAGTACAGCCTTACCTAAGGAAAAGAATACACTTGGTACGAAGTCCGATATGCATGAGATTATTTTATCGGAAAACATAGATGGCCTGGAAAATGAGAGTATTCGTATTTCTTCATATAGCAGTGAAGGCACAACAAATAAAGCGGCGCAGGAAATAATGTCGGAGACTCCACAACCACTCGAAAGGAGCTTCTTAGAGGAACTTACGATGAATGATTTTACTAATAAAGAACATTCGCAAGAGAGCTTTGATTTAACTGGTATGCCTGAGCCTATAACGGAAATGACGCCTAGGCAAAGACCAGTGGCTAAAAAGGCGGAATCATTGGATAAAGCAGAGATTGTCAAGGAAGAAGCAACGATTTCACAACAGATACAAGAGAATAAGGAATTGCAGAAACCGTATGTATTTCCTCCTATATCATTATTGAAAAAGGGGGAGGGGAATAAAGGAGATTCACCAATGCAACTGAAGGAAACTGCATATAGGCTTCAACAAACTTTACAGAATTTTGGTGTTCGGGTAACGGTGACAGATATTAGCCAGGGACCATCTGTAACACGTTATGAGTTGCAGCCGGAGCAGGGTGTGAAGGTGAGCAAGATTGTAGGACTGACTGATGATATAAAGTTGAATTTGGCTGCTACAGATATTCGTATTGAAGCTCCTATTCCAGGAAAAGCAGCGGTTGGCATCGAAGTACCAAATAAAGAAAACAGTTCAGTTGCATTGAGAGATTTATTGGAATCAAATGAATTTAAAAAGTTTCCATCGAATTTAACCTTTGCAGTTGGTAAGGATATTGGTGGGCAGGTAGTTGTTACTGACATTGCAAAAATGCCTCATATGCTGATTGCGGGAGCGACGGGTTCTGGTAAATCGGTGTGTATTAATACCATTATTATGAGTATTTTGTATAAGGCAAATCCTGACGATGTAAAACTCATTATGATTGATCCTAAGGTAGTTGAACTTAGTGTATATAACGGAATTCCGCATTTGATGATTCCGGTTGTGACAGATCCGAAGAAGGCTTCTGCAGCACTTCATTGGGGTGTTGCAGAAATGACAGAACGTTATAAAAAATTTGCTGATTTAAATGTCAGAGATTTGAAGGGATATAATAAAGCAGTTGAAGCAGGAAAGTTGTCTCCAGAAGGAGAACCTTTACAAAAAATGCCACAAATTGTTATTATAGTAGATGAACTTGCAGATTTGATGATGGTTGCAGCAGGTGAGGTTGAGGAAAGTATTTGCCGTTTAGCTCAGCTTGCAAGAGCGGCAGGAATTCACTTGATTATTGCAACACAACGTCCGTCGGTAGATGTTATTACTGGTTTGATTAAGGCAAATATGCCTAGTAGAATTGCATTTAGTGTGTCAAGTGGTGTGGATTCAAGAACAATTCTTGATATGAATGGTGCAGAGAAGCTTTTAGGAAAAGGTGATATGCTCTTTTATCCACAGGGTTACGCAAAGCCGGCACGAATTCAAGGTGCATTTGTATCGGATTCAGAGGTATTTGATGTTGTTGAATTTTTAAAAAATCAAAGACTTGGCAATACATATGATAATGGTATAGAAGAAAAGATTAAAACGATGCAAACTTCTGGTGGTGCTGGAAGTCCATTAGGAGGCGGTAGTAGTGACGTTGATGAATATTTTGCAGATGCAGGTAAATTTGTCATCGAGAAGGACAAGGCATCAATAGGTATGCTACAGAGGGTGTTCAAAATCGGTTTTAACAGAGCCGCAAGAATTGTAGACCAGCTAGAGGAGGCTGGTGTTGTAGGTGCAGAAGAAGGAACAAAACCAAGAAAAGTTTTGATGAGTATGGAACAATTTGAAAATTATTTGGAAGAAACGGTGTAGTTTTGGCAAAAGATTAGTTGTTTTTCCATATTGCCTTTTTATGCGTATATTGTTAAAATCTTAATCATGTAACTATAAGAGTAAAGGATAAAGAGGAGAACCATACAATGAAGACAGATATCGAAATTGCACAGGAAGCACAGTTGATGCCAATTACAGAAGTTGCCAAAGCATTGGACATGACAATGGATGATTTGGAACTGTACGGAAAGTATAAGGCAAAAATTTCTGATGAGTATCTGAAAAAGATAGAAGGAAATAGAGACGGTAAGCTGATTCTTGTTACGGCGATAAATCCAACACCAGCAGGTGAAGGAAAAACAACAACAAGTGTAGGTTTAGGTCAGGCTTTTGGTAAGCTTGGAAAGAAGGCGGTTATTGCGCTTCGTGAGCCATCACTTGGGCCATGTTTCGGAATTAAGGGTGGTGCTGCAGGAGGCGGTATGGCTCAGGTAGTTCCGATGGAAGATTTGAATTTGCATTTCACAGGCGATTTTCATGCGATTACATCTGCAAACAATTTATGTGCAGCATTGTTAGATAATCATATTCAGCAGGGTAATGAACTTGGCATTGATACTAGACAGGTTGTTTGGAAAAGATGTCTTGATATGAACGACCGAGTATTAAGAAATGTTGTTGTCGGAATGGGTAATAAGATGGATGGTTTTGTAAGAGAAGATCATTTTGTTATTACTGTTGCGTCTGAGATTATGGCGGTTTTATGTCTCGCTGATGATATGGAAGATTTAAAGAGAAGACTTGACCGTATGGTTGTTGCATATAATTATGCAGGAGAACCTGTTACTGCAGGTCAGATTAAGGCAACAGGTGCGATGGCCGCATTATTAAAGGATGCGATTAAGCCAAATCTTATTCAGACATTGGAGCATACCCCGGCGATTGTTCATGGTGGACCTTTTGCCAATATCGCACATGGTTGTAACAGTGTAAGAGCAACTAAGGCTGCTATGAAAATGGCAGATTATGTTGTGACAGAAGCAGGTTTTGGTGCTGATCTTGGGGCAGAGAAGTTTTTTGATATTAAATGTGTTCAGGCAGGATTGAAGCCAGATGCGGTTGTATTAGTAGCAACTATTCGTGCATTGAAATACAATGGTGGAGTAGCAAAAAAGGATTTGAATACAGAGAACTTAGATGCGCTTAAGAAGGGTATTGTAAATCTTGAGAAGCATATTGAAAATCTTCAGAAATACGGAGTTCCGGTCGTTGTAACTTTAAATGCATTTGTAACTGATACCGAAGCAGAGATTAATTTTGTAAAGAATTTCTGTAATGAGAGAAACTGTGATTTTGCATTGTCAGAAGTGTGGGAAAAAGGTGGAGAAGGCGGTATTGAACTTGCTAAGGCAGTTATAAATACATTAGAAACGAAAGAGAGCCATTTTGCACCAATTTATGAATTGAATCTTTCAATTCGAGAAAAGATTTCTACGGTTGCGAAGGAAATTTATGGAGCAAAAGATGTAGTATTTTCAACGGCTGCATCAAATCAAATTGATCGTTTAGAGAAGTTTGGGTTTGGTAACCTTCCTGTTTGTATGGCAAAGAATCAGTATTCCTTGTCAGATGATCCGACGTTATTAGGAAGACCTACAGATTTCACTTTGAATATTAGAGAAGTTTATGTTTCAGCTGGAGCTGGATTTGTTGTTGCATTAACAGGTGCAATTATGACGATGCCAGGGCTTCCAAAGGAGCCTGCTGCATATCAGATTGATGTAACAGATCAAGGGGTAATTACGGGATTATTCTAATACAACGTGTAAAACTGATAGGGAGTATATCTGAACATGAAATGTCCAAAGTGCGGAAGAGAGTTGGTTGAGGGGAAACTCTTATGTGAGTATTGTGGCGAAGAGATAACGATGGTTCCAGAATTCGACATAGAACTGGAAGCAGAAATTCATAAGAATTTAAGTAATATGGTAGAAGATATATCTCTTCACAATGATGAGGAATTTGTAGAAGAATTTCTGGAAGAGGATGATGATTTCAAAGAAAATATAAGAGATTATTTTCTGCTAAAGGATAATGAAAACGGAAAAAAGGGAAGAAGATTGCTTCCCTTTTTTGCGATTGCTATCTTTATTATCGTTTTATTTGCAGTAATTGTGCCTAAAACGAAACAGACTATACAGGAAAACTCATATGAATACCAATATAATAAGGCAATTGAATGTGCAACAATTGAACATTATGATGAAGCAGTGATTTATTTAGAACGTGCATTAGCGTTGAATCCAGGGGATATTGATGCTCGGTTTCTATTGGCGAAGTATTATGATAAAAGTGGTCAGAGTCAGAGTGCAATTCTTGTATTGGGCGAGCTTCTTGAGTTAGAGACAGAACGTAAGGAAGAAATCTATGATTTGTTGTTAAAGATTTTGGAAACTAGACAAGATTTTGAGAAAATGGGAGAAGTTCTTAAAAAATGCAAAATCCCGAGAATAGTATCAAAATATAATAAATATGCTGCTTTAGATCCTGAATTCAATAAAGAAGAAGGCGTTTATGATGAACTAATATCGATTACAATTAAGGGTAATACCGAAGGCTTTGTGTATTATACTTTGGATGGTTCTATGCCAACAAGAAATTCCATGGTTTATGAGTCACCAATTTTATTGGAATCTGGTGATTATGTAATAAAGGCGTTATTTGTGAATATGTTTGGTATTGAAAGTGATGTGATTACAAAGACTTACTACATCAATTTGTCAATACCTGATGAACCGGATATTAGTTTGGAAAGTGGAAGCTATAGTGAACCACAGATGATCGAGATTTATCATGCAGATGATACAAAGATATTCTATACAACAGATGGAACAACGCCTACGGAAAAGAGCTTGCGTTATACAGAACCACTGGAAATGCCGTATGGTGTAAGCAATTTTGCTATAGTTGCTATTAATGAAGCAGGTGTACATAGTAATGTTGTAAAAAGAACTTTTCAAATGTCGGTTCAAGCTAATTTTTCTCCGACACTTGCATTACAGGTATTATATAATAATCTGTGGGCAAAGGGAATTTTACTGGATTTAGATGGACATGTTCCAAATAGACTGGGTGTTAATGAGTATGTTATTAAAACAGTAGTGGAACTTGGAGGAAGAACATATTATATTGCACATGAGCAATACATTGACACAACTGGAAAGACACATGAAACAAATAATATGTATGCCATTGATACAGAAACTGCGGATTTATATATTGCTAGAAAAATGAGTGAAGGAAAATACATTTTGAAAGCATTGAGCGAATAAGGAGTAGCTGGAGTTAGTATAACAGAGTGGACGTTACAATATAAATCGCGAAAAAACATGGAAAACCGCGAAAAAGAAGTTGAAATTATAAGCTGTTTACATTACAATAAAAAAGATGTGTGAAAAAAATAACAGGAGGAGTTATATGTACCAGATATTAGAAGCAAAGGAGCTTACCACGAATATTTACTTAATGGTAGTGGAAGCACCACGTGTAGCAAAGAATTGTCAGCCAGGACAGTTTATTATTGTAAGAATGGATGAGGATGGAGAGAGAATTCCACTCACTATTTGTGATTATGATAGAGAAAAAGGAACAGTTACTATTGTATTTCAGACTGTTGGAGCCGAGACAACAAGAATGTGTGCATTAAAGGCAGGAGATGCATTCCATGATTTTGTTGGTCCACTTGGTCGTGCATCTGAATTAGTAGATGAAGATAAAGAAGAACTTGCAAAGAAGAAGATTTTATTTGTTGCAGGCGGTGTTGGTACTGCACCTGTTTATCCACAGGTAAAGTGGTTACATGAAAATGGTGTAGATGCTGATGTTATTGTTGGTGCTAAGAATCATGATTTATTGATTCTTGAAGATGAGATGAAGGCTGTTGCTGGAAATCTTTATGTAACAACAGATGATGGATCTTATGGAAGAAAGGGTATGGTTACCCAGACAATTCAGGATCTTGTCGATGAAGGTAAGAAGTATGATCTTTGCGTAGCTATTGGTCCTATGATTATGATGAAGTTTGTTTGTAAGCTGACAAAAGAACTTGGTATCCCTACAATTGTCAGCCTTAACCCTATTATGGTTGATGGTACTGGTATGTGTGGAGCTTGCCGAGTTACTGTTGGTGATGAGGTTAAGTTTGCATGTGTAGATGGCCCTGAATTTGATGGACATCTTGTAAACTTTGATGAGGCTATGAAGCGTCAGCAGATTTATAAGACTGCTGAAGGAAGAGCAATGCTCAAGTTACAGGAAGGCGATACACATCACGGTGGATGTGGTAACTGCAACGACTAATATTTTAGAAAGGACTAGGTTTTATAAATGGACGTTTTAAATAAAGTACCGGTACGTGAACAAGAGGCTGCTGCTAGAGCAAAGAATTTTGATGAAGTATGCCTTGGATATAATATGGAAGAAGCAATGAAGGAAGCAGAGCGTTGTATTAACTGTAAGAATGCTCAGTGTATGAAGGGATGCCCTGTTTCTATCAATATTCCTGCATTTATCGAGCAGGTTAAGCTTGGTAATATGGAAGCAGCATATCAGATTATTAGTGAATCTTCTGCTTTACCAGCTGTTTGTGGTCGTGTATGTCCACAGGAAAGCCAGTGTGAAGGCAAGTGTATCAGAGGAATCAAAGGTGATGCAATTGCAATTGGTAAGTTAGAGAGATTCGTTGCTGACTGGGCTAGAGAAAATGGAATCAAGCCAGCACCTGCAAAGGAAAAGCTTGGTAAGAAGGTTGCTGTTATTGGTTCAGGTCCTGCAGGTCTTACTTGTGCAGGAGATCTTGCAAAGCTTGGTTATGATGTGACAATTTTTGAAGCATTACATGAAGCAGGTGGAGTTCTTGTTTATGGTATTCCTGAATTCAGACTTCCAAAGGAAGCTGTTGTTAAGAAGGAAATTGAGAACGTTGAATCTCTTGGTGTAAAGATTGAGAAGAATGTTATCGTTGGAAAGTCTATTACAATTGATGAATTAATGGAAGAAGAAGGCTTTGAAGCTGTATTTATTGGCTCAGGAGCAGGACTTCCTAAATTCATGGGTATTCCAGGTGAAAATGCAAACGGTGTATTCTCTGCAAACGAGTATTTAACAAGAAGTAACCTTATGAAGGCATTTAATGAAGATTCTAATACACCAATTATGCGTGGTAAGAAGGTTGCAGTTGTAGGTGGCGGTAATGTTGCTATGGATGCTGCAAGAACAGCGCTCAGGCTTGGTGCGGAGGTTCATATCGTATATAGAAGAAGTGAAGAAGAACTTCCAGCTAGAGTAGAAGAAGTACATCATGCAAAAGAAGAAGGAATCATTTTCGACCTTCTGACAAATCCTATTGAAATTTTAGAAGATGAGAATAATTGGGTTAAAGGTATGAAGTGCGTAAAGATGGCACTTGGTGAGCCTGATGCATCTGGTAGAAGAAGACCGGTAGAAGTTGAAGGAAGTGAATTTGAGATGGAACTTGATACAGTTATCATGTCTCTTGGAACTTCTCCAAATCCATTAATTTCTTCTACAACAGAAGGTTTGGAAACTAATAAGTGGAAGTGCATCGTTGCTGACGAAGAGTTTGGAAAGACAACAAAAGAAGGTGTGTTTGCTGGTGGTGATGCTGTAACTGGTGCAGCAACTGTAATTCTTGCTATGGGTGCTGGTAAAGCAGCTGCAAAGGGAATTCACGAATATCTTTCTAATAAATAAGATAAAAGAGACGAGAGGAGAAAAAGGTTATGCCTTGGTGTCCAAAATGTAAATCTGAATATAGAGAAGGCATAAAAGAATGTGCGGATTGTAAAATTCCTTTAATGGATGAACTTCCGCCTGATAGTGAGAATCCATATTCAGAAGAGAATCAGATGAAGCAGCAGGCGCAACAGTGGGTACTTAATGATATCGAGGAATCACAGGAGGCAGAAGCAGAAGAAAATACAGAGCAGGCGAAAGACTTGTCAATTGAAACGCAGATTAGAAATGCCAGATTAAATGCAGCTAGAGATTCTGTTAGAGTATATCAAGATAAGAAGTCAAAGGCAGAAGATTTTAAGAGTTCGGGATATACCTTGATTTTTGTTGGTACACTTGGACTTATAGCATTAGTGCTTTTGGAATTGGGTGTATTTCCGTTTTCTCTTGCGGCTCCAGGAAAATATATTACTTATTTAGTAATGGGTACAATGTTCTTGATTTTTGTTATTATGGGCTTTAGTTCCTTTAAATCATTTAAGAAGTATGCAAAGGAAGCAGAAACAGAAGATGATTTAACAAGTCGTATTAAGGCGTGGACATTGGAAAACGTTACTAAAGAAAGCATTGTAAAAAAAGCTGCTTTGCCAGTAGATATGCCAGAGGAAGTTAAGTATTTCAGATACTTTGATATGCTTAAAAAAGCTATTAGAACGGAATTTGGTGATGTGAATGCAGCTTATTTGGAATCTCTCACAGAAGAACTTTATAGTGAAATCTTTGAGGGAGATAATTAGAAGTTATGTAACTAAATATATGTTACAGTTCATTCTGTTCTAGTAACAAATGTAAAAGTGTCGTATTTATACGGCACTTTTATATCTATATAGTGATGTTAAGAAATATAACCACTACGAGAATGTGAAAAGCGTATTCTTTGCGCTGAAATGTTGCAAGTGGAAATAATTTTTTTAAAGGTAAAAGTATGAATATTACATTAATTACAGTTGGTAAGATAAAAGAAAAATACTATCGTGATGCAATTGCTGAGTATGCAAAAAGACTTAGTCGTTATTGTAAATTGGATATTATAGAGGTGGCAGATGAAAAGACACCAGATAAGGCTTCGGAAGTAGTAGAAGAACAGATTAAACAAAAAGAAGCTGAAAGGATACTGAAAAATATCAAAGAGGATGCTTATTGTATTGCGCTTGCAATAGAAGGTAAGAAAATGGATTCTGTAACCATGGCAAGACACGTAGAGCAACTTGGACTTACGGGAAAAAGTAATTTGGCATTTGTCATTGGCGGTTCTCTTGGTCTTCATAAAAGCGTATTACAAAGAGCGGATGAAAAGTTGAGTTTTTCGGATATGACATTTCCACATCAACTTATGAGAGTGATTTTGTTAGAGCAGATTTATCGTTGTTATCGAATTATAAACGGAGAACCGTACCATAAATAAATAGTAAACTAGGATGATATGGAATGATACTGTTCGCATAGCACCGTAGTATTTACCCTTATGTGTGTGAAAAATGTAGTTTTTTATGTAATACCTTAATCCGTGAAACTTGTTAACCCAGTTTTGAGCGTGTACCCGATAAGTACTGGGTGTAACACGGTTTTATTTCCAGTTTCTGTTTTCACCCAGTGGGTGAAGATAAAAATATATAAAATCCTTATGTTTTCTATG
>JAFSCH010000025.1 GCA_017436865.1 Lachnospiraceae bacterium | reverse complement strand
TATGGCTTTATTTGTGGAGCACATTTCCAGCCTGTCAGCAGATATCACATCTGTAATCAAATGTAAAGTAAGTGAATGGATTGGCTCTCAAGCCTCATTTATTCAAGCTTTATTTGGAAATATCTGCTGGGAAAGTTGAGTTAGGTACATATAAGCATATGAATATTATTTTAAGCAGCCGATCTCTTTTTTGAACAGAAAGTATACGATGAATCCGAATGTTATAAATGTGAAATGGGAAGATTTGATATTGGAAGAAAATAAATATAATGAAGGATGTAAAGAGATTAAATCGCAGATTGTGGCGATGAACAATAAACAGCTAGAGTGTATTGAGTGGGAGAAGTTTTGTGAAAATGAGTATTAGTACAAAAAAAAAGAAATCCGTAGCAGTTGTGATTCCTATTTATAAAACAGATTTGACAAAGGAAGAAGAGATATCATTAAAACAGACATTAAAGATATTAAAAAAATATGATATTTATTTTGCTGGTCCTGAAAGTCTAAATTTAAAGGAACTCAGTGCTATAAAAATAGAAAGGTTTTCGGATTATTATTTTCAGAGTATAGATACATATAATAAGTTAATGTTATCAGAAGTATTTTATGAGCGTTTTATCGGATATGAATATATACTGATTTGTCAATTGGATGCTTTTATATTTGTGGATAGATTGGATTCTTTTTGTTCTTTGGATTATGACTATATTGGGGCACCTTGGTTATGTGGGATATATTATTATATTGATGATAAACATTGTGTATGGCATGTTGGAAATGGTGGACTTTCTTTACGAAGGGTTAATAGCTGTATAAAGCTGTTACAATCGAAAAGAAGAGAAATAGACGGATATGGTAGTAATGAGGATGTGTTTTTTTCTATCGGAAGTGCTGAATTTAAGGTTGCACCAATAGAAGTAGCATTGCAATTTTCGTTTGAAAGGGAAGTTGAGAAATGCTTTGAGCAAAATGGACGGCAGCTTCCATTTGGATGTCATGCATGGGAACGATATAATTTAGAATTTTGGAGAAAACATATAGAACAATTTGGCTATATTGTAGAGGATAAGGAGCAGCCAGGAAAGGAAGATATGTTATTGCATGATTTTTATGAAAGACAATATGCAATAACAAAATTTTTTAAAGAGAAGTTTACTATTCAGAAATTGAAAAAAGCATTGGAACAGAGCTTGAAAGATGCAAGTAGAGAATATGTTATATTCGGAGCAGGTTATTATGGAAAAGAAATGTGCAAATGGTTGAAGGAAGCTAAGCTATCTATAAGATATTTTTGTGATAATAATGAGCATTTAGCAGGAAAAGTGGTTGAAGGATATAGGATAATTAACAGAGATGAATTGAGTGCTTTAAAAGGAAGAATAAATGTTATAATTGCAATAAAAAATTGTAGTGATGAAGTAGAAGAACAATTGAATAAAATGGGTTTTTTACAAAAGAAAGACTATGTAAAATATAGTGATTTATTGAATATTATTAATATTGATTAGTAAACAGAATGTGACTAAGGGGAAATTGCATGATAAAGATAAGTGTTATTATTCCGGTATATAACATGGGAAGATATTTGAAAGAATGTCTAGAGAGTGTGTTCAACCAAACGTTAAGGGAGATAGAAGTTATATGCATTGATGATGGTTCGACGGATCATTCTAGCGAGATTTTGGCTGAATATAGCCTTAAATATGATAATATTAGTGTGATTCATCAGGAAAATCAAGGATCTGGAGTTGCTAGAAACAAAGGAATAGAGTTGGCAAAGGGAAAATATATTTGTTTCATGGATCCGGATGATTTTTATGCTCATGAGTTTGCTTTGCAAAGATTATATATTGCGGCTGAAGAGAATGATGCCTTAATATGTGGTGGCAATATGAGTTTGTTGTATGAAAATGGAGAGAAAAAGCTGCTAGAGAGCCATTTTTATGAAGATAGAGAAATATTATTTAAAGAATATGGGAATTATTATAGCTATACAAGATTTATATTTAATACCAAAATGATTCGGGAACAACACATTTTGTTTCCATCCTATAGAAGATATCAAGATCCACCATTTTTTTTAAAAGCAATGACAAGGGCACAGAAATTTTATACAGTAAATGAGATGGTATACATATATCGAGTGGGACATAAAAAGGTGAATTATCCTCTTACCACTGCTATTGATGTGCTAAGAGGTATAAAAGAATGCTTTGAAATGGCATGTAAGCATGAATTAATAATAACGTATGACAGGCATTTGAAAAATATATTATTAGAACATTTGAAGATGTTCTATAAATATGCACTTCAAGATGAAGAAGCGATATGGGAATTAATAAATGAAATTAATCGTATTAGCATGGAATGGACAGGCGAGTATGAGAAAATATTCTGTAACAGAAAGAGTCTGGAAGATTTTATTTTTAATATGAAAAACGAAAGAGAAAGATTAATAGCGAAATGCCATGTAGCAGAGAATGTTATTATTTATGGTGCAGGAGAAGTTGGAAAATATATATTAAAAAATTATGAGAAAGAGTGTAAAAATATAATTGGATTTGCTGTTACTAAGAAAACGAATAATGCGGAGTATATTGACGGATATGAGGTTAAGGAAATAAATGAGTTTTTAGAATATAGGTCAGATGCATTAGTAATAGTAGCAGTAGGAAAGAAAAATGCAGATGAGATTGTATCAATGTTAAAAGAGTATAAGTTTGAAAATATTTGTTATGTGGAATATGGAACGTTGCTAATGTTGGAAGAGCTGGTGTAAGAGAAAATAAAATTGAGGTGTGTAAATAAAGGGGAACTAAAATGATTACTTCACAAATAAAATCATCAGTCATTATACCTGTCTATAATACAGAACAGTATGTAGACGAATGTATCTGTAGTGTATTGAATCAGACACAAAGAGAAGTTGAGATTATTCTTGTAGACGATGGCTCAACGGATGGAAGTAAGGCAATCATACAACAGTATGAAAGTAAATATTCTAATGTAACTGCAATTTATCAGGCGAATCAGAAGCTAGGGGCAGCAAGGAATACTGGTGTTAGTGCTGCAAGGGGAAAATATATTTATTTCTTGGATTCTGATGATTATTTGGCAGAAGATATGTTGGAAAAGTGCTATACGTATGCAGAAGAGAGAAATTTGGATTTTCTATCATTTGATGCACATGCTTTTTGTGAAGAGGATGTATCTACGGTTACGCACAATATGGAAAATGCCTATAACCGCTCAAATATAGGTGTTGCAGATGAAGTGATAGATGGTAAAGAATACTGGTTGAAATATTATCAAAAAGGCGGTATTTTTACGTGTGCTCCGCTTACTTATATTAATAGAGAGTTCTTTTTAAAAAATTATTTATTTTTTGAAACAGGAATTTTTTATGAAGATAATGACTGGATCGTACGTATGTATATTGCAGCAGAGCGAGTAGGCTATTTGAAACAAAAATTATATTATCGAAGATATCGTAAAGACTCTATTACCGTAGGTAAGTATTCAAAATTGCACTGTATAAGCTGTATACATATTATTCATTTATTGTATACATGGATAACAGAGATGAAAGACATAGGGGCACAGACGATTTGCAAGGATATTTTACATGGCATGATGCTTAGAATCAGTGATATTATTAATTGTTTGCATAGAGAAAGTCAATTGGATTGTGTTCAAACGGAATTGTGTACTTTTGGAATGGGATTGGTAACAGTGCAAGCACAAATTTGGAACACAGATGTAGATAAGAAGCTTTGTGTAGATGTTTTATTATTAGTAGAGAAGCTTTGTGAGGTATTTAAGCAAGAAAATGATTCCAGAATCCTGTTATCTATGAATCTGGAAGAAGAGAAGAAGAAATTGTTTACATATTGGAAGAGTCATTTTCGTTTGCAGGAGAGGATAAAGCTTGGGATTTATGGAACAGGAAAAATGTGTGATCAGTTACTTGAATGGTATAGGAAGCAAGGAGTAGAAATTCTTGCGGATATTTGTTTTTTGGATTCAACAAAAGTAGAAGGGCAGTATCAGGGATATCCGGTTTATCATGTAACAAGTATCAAAAAGCTGGGTTTAGAATACATTTTAATAGCAAGTACTAGATATAGAAACGAAATGTTACAAACATTAATAGAGCTGGGAATTGATGAGAAAATGATTTTTTCAGTACCGGAAAGGTTTATTGATTAAATAAAAAGGGGAAGTATATGGCATTTATATCTGTTATTGTTCCAATATATAATGTAGAGAAATATTTATCGCAATGTCTGGACAGCTTATTGTCACAAACATTGCGGGATATTGAAATTATCTGTGTGAATGATGGCTCTACGGATAATTCAGTAGCTATCTTAGAGGAATATGCAAGAAAAGATAGCAGAGTACATATAATCAGCAAGGAAAACACGGGGTATGGGCATTCTATGAATGTTGGAATGTCTTCAGCAACAGGAGAATATATAGGTATCGTAGAGAGTGATGATTTTGTAGATAAGGATATGTTTTTAACGCTTTATGAAAAAGCCAAGGAAAGTAATGCAGATATAGTAAAGTCTGATTTTTACGATTTTTGCAATGGTAAGATAAAGCAGAGAAATAATCTGGAAAATGTTTCAGAAGTTGTTTCAAAAAGTGAAATGCCAGATCAACGATTATTTGATATCACACCTTCTATATGGAGTGCTATTTATAAAAGAAGCTTTTTAAGTAGGAACAACATTCGTTTTCATGAATCTTCGGGAGCATCTTATCAGGATGTTTCTTTTGCCTTCCTATGCACAGCATATGCAGAAAAGATTGTGCTTTTACAAGAAGCTTATCTTTTTTATAGAAATGATAATATGGATTCCTCAGTAAAGAATTTATCAAAGATTTATTGTATTTGTGACGAATTTGCTTTTTTAGAGGAGAAAATAAAGTCTGACAAGGGAATATCACCAGAACTGATAAATATCATGGTTCATTCAAAGCATTTGCGCTATATGTGGAATTTCCACAGACTTTTGGATATCGATAAAAAGGATTTTATGCGCCGGATGTCGAAGGAATTTATGGAGCATGCTCAAAGTGGAGAGCTACAGAAAACATATTGGACAGAGACGGAATGGAAAGAGATTCATCAGATTATAGAGTCACCAGAGCAGTATGTAGTAGAACATAGAGATGTAAAAACGGAGCTATATACACAACCGGTTATCAATCAGCAAATCTATGTAGAAGCTGTATTTCAGAGAATGATGAATTCGCCAGAAATCATTATATATGGAGCTGGTAAGATTGGGAAGAAGCTGTCTCTGAAGTTAGAAAAAGAAGGATATACTGGAAAAATCATGTTTGCAACCACAGTGGAAACAGAAGGAACAAGAAGTATTGAACAACTAGCAGAAGAAAAGAAGGAGTGCTTGGTTGTTATAGCTGTTCTAGAGGAAAAACAGGCTGAGATGATTAAAATGGTAAGAAAGCTTGCTTATAAGAATGTAATTCGATTAGATTCTTTACTTTTAAGTGAAGTATAAGGGGAAACACAATGACATACACTTTCGACGTATTTGACACACTGATTACAAGAACAACGGCAACACCACAAGGAATATTTGCGCTAATGCAGAAGGAATTACTGGAGAGCGAGGAATATCAGTTTATGGATACTTATGTTCGCTCTAATTTCTATGAGCTTCGTATTGGGGCAGAGCAAAGTGCGCATCATTATTTCTGTAATAAGGAATGTGAGGATGTGACGCTGGAGCAGATTTATGCTGTGATGGCACGCAATCGCTGTTTGAATGCGGAAGAGGTGCAGATGCTTCTTGATTTAGAGCGTAGAACAGAGCTTATGCATGTAATAGGGATAGAACGTAATATTGAGCTGCTTTTACAGTATAAACAGGAAGGAGAAAGCATTTTTTTGATTTCAGATATGTATCTGGATGCAGCAACAATTGTTCAGATGCTTGGGAAGGTAAATCGGGAGCTTACTACACTTCCATTATATGTATCCTCAGAATGTAAAAAGTGCAAAGCGACAGGAAGCTTATATGAGTATGTGCTTGAGAAAGAGAAGATTAAGCGGTCAGAGTGGACCCATTTAGGGGATCACCCTACTTCAGATATAGCGATACCGAATAAGCTGGGGATACATACCATAGCTTTACCTGCTAAGACATTATTGCCATGTGAACAGGCCGCATTAGAGGCCAGAGAAGCAGATGTATTTTTGCAGCTTACCATTGGTGCAGGGGTAAATGCGAGATTTTTATCAGAATTAGATACCAAACCGTTTCAGTACGGTTCCGCCTTAGGAGGAGCGATTGCTTATCCATATGTCTGGTGGTTGTTACATACAAGCCTGAAGAAAGGAATTCGCAGGCTTTATTTTGTTGCCAGAGACGGATACTTATTGAAAATAATGGCTGATTATATAATTGCAAGAGAGAGATTGGATATTCAGACAGAATATATTTATGGTTCAAGAAAGGCATGGAGGTTAGTTGTATTATCGGAAGAACAATTTGATATATCCTTGCTTTTAAAGTGGTCACATCCGGATCGATTAAGTAATTTGGAAAAGCTTGCAAAAAGCTTTGAACTAACAGAGGAAGAGTTCATACCATTTCTTCCAGAAAGATATACTCAGAAAAGAGTAGCCTTAACGATAAGAGAGCTTCAGGAGATTGCAGGATATCTGCAAAAAAACGAACAATTTAAGGGATACATGATCGAGAAACAAAAGGCGAAGCGACATGTAGCGATGAAATATTTGAAGCAGAGTATTGATGTTTCAGATGAGCATTTTGCCTTTGTAGAGTTGATTGGTAGTGGATATACACAACTATGCCTGTCATATTTGATGGCACAGTTTACAGAGTATGAGGTGAATACATTCTTCTACCAGCTGGATGGCTGGTTTGAAACAGAGCAATGTCATTTTTATCATTATTTACCATTGCGTATGTCGGGCAGTGGAAATATGGAGCTTTTGTTTAGCGCACCACATGGACATACGGTTGGTTATGAGGAGACTGCTGAGAATCGAATAGAACCAATTATGGATGCAGAGAATAAGGCATTGCTGGAATATGGTCTGGAGGACTATGTTTTAGGTGTAAAAGCCTTTTTAGAACAATATGAGAGAGGAATACCTTACATAAAGGAGCGGCTTGATAAGGTAGAGCTTTCGCTCTTTTATAGAAAATATATGGCAGGCAAAATGGATGAGGAATTGATAACCTATCTTGGCAATATGCCGTATGGAGCAAGTGGTAGAACTGGTGAGGTTGGTTTATATGCACCAAGACTCACGAGGCAGGAGATAAAGGAAATCTTCCTGATAAGGCGTTGGGAGCCATTGAAGGATTTTTATAAAGGAGAAAATCTTTCAATGTCAATAAATCGTTGTACTTCGGAAGAAAGAGCATTGATACAGGAATATCAACAATTGATAAGTTCAGAGCAGGCATGTCAGGAACGGGAAGTATATTGGAAGGAACATGATATTTCAAAGAGAGTAATGACAGCTTATGATGTTCCGATTGATATTCTGAAAGAGAACATTGCAATTTATGCAGCCGGCAGATTTGGACAGGCATTATATCAGACTTTGAATCAAGATGTGGGCAGACAAGTAGTCTGCTGGGTAGATAAAGATTATTTAAAATACCAGGAACAGGGCTTTCCGGTGAAGGCACTATCAGCTTTGAAAGAGACGAATTTTGACCAGTTAGTGATAGCGGTTCTGGACAGGAATGTAGCAAGAGGAATTAAGAGGGATTTAATAGAGATGGGCATTTCGGAAGAGAAGATTGTGATATATGAGTGATTGCCGTAATTTTTTTACGGATGATATTGCACACGGTATGAGAATCATTTATACTAAAAGAGGATATATTTATAGGTATATAGGGAAAGAGGTACTTACTATGCTAAAAAAATTTACAGTAAAAGGTTATAGAAATTTTATAGAAGAGGTGACTTTGGATTTTGGATGTGTAGGAGGGTATCAGTTTAACCAAGAATGCATTTATAACGGAATAATAAGTAAGATGATAGTTTATGGAAAAAGTGCGGTAGGAAAAACGAATTTTGGAAGAGCGATATCCGATATAACTACCAATTTTGACATGATTCGATATGGAAATATTTTGGATAGAACCTATGTAAATGCAGATTCAAAAGAGAAGTATGCTTCATTTAGTTATACATTTCAATTTGAATCGGATGAGTTAATCTATGAATATACAAAATATTCCGCTAATAAAATAAGAGATGAAAAGCTTTATTTGAATGGTGAAAAGGTTTTTTGGTGTGATTTTGAATTAGATGAATATGATTTTGAAAATCTTCATCTGGTTGGAGCAGAAACTGCAATTGTAGAGCAATATATTGCGTCGCAGAAGCTTGAGGAAGCTGATGATGAAATAGAACATTCATTGACTTTTATGCGGTGGGTAATTAACAATGTGGCCTTAACACAAGACAACGTGTTATTAAAGTTAAATGATTATGTAAAGAGAATGTCATTTATCAGTACAGGAAAGAATGCATATATTTTGGGTGTAAAAGCAATATATGAACGGTTTTGTGAGTATTTAGACAATGAAAGAAAACTAGATGATTTTGAAGAATTTTTAAATGTAATGGGAATAAAGTGTGAGCTTACTATGAAAAAGCTTCCTGACGGACAGCGTGAATTGTATTTCCAATATAGTAAAACATTAGTTCCTTTTTTTGAGAATGCTTCAAGTGGAACACTTTCTCTTGTTAGCTTATATCGTCGTATTGTAAATGCTAAAACATCATCTCTACTGTTTATGGATGAATTCGATGCGTTTTATCATTATGAAATGTCAGATAAAGTGGTTAGATTTATGAAGAAGAAGTATCCACAATGTCAGATTATTATGACTTCACACAATACAAATTTAATTTCAAATCGTTTAATGAGACCAGATTGCTTATTTATTCTTTCTGAATATGGGTTGACTCCGTTGAACAAAGCTACTGAGCGTGAATTGAGGGAGGGGCATAATCTGGAAAAAATGTATATTAGTGGGGAGTTTGAGAAATATGAGTAATTATGATTTAGGAGAAGACAGGAGGCGGCATCGGTGTCTGTTAGTGGTGGAAGGAAACCATGAAAAGAATGTTTTGTTTCAGTTAGTGTTTCAATGCTTTCCAGAGCTCAGTATCTCAATGGATGATGTGTGGATATATGGTACAAATATTTATATGTTATATGCTAAGCTTGAGACAGAATACGGAAGTGATTGGGAAAACGTAGATATTGATTTGCCTTTTGTTTTAACCAACAATGATAGTAGCGTAGAAACTATGTACAAGGAAGATTTTACGAGTATCTTCCTTGTATTTGATTATGAACGCCATGATCCAAATTTTTCAGAGCAGAAAATATTACGTTTACAAAGCTATTTTACAGATGAGGCAGATGTGGGAAAATTATATATCAATTATCCAATGATAGAGTCTTATCAGCATTTTAAGAAAATACCGGACGATAACTATAGGGATAAAAAGATATCAGTTACATTACAGCCAGGGAGTGAGTATAAGAACTTTATTAGGAAACCGGGAGAATCAGCTGTAGTAAAGTGGATTGATTTTTATGAAAAAGTGCCGGATATTTTAGAGAAACGCTATTATATTTCGGATAACATGATATGTAAACAATGTGTTGAATATATTATGGGGATGAAAGAGCTGTCATCGGAGACAGTAAATAGGCTTAAAATATTTTTAAAAGCACATATAGATGAAGCCGAAGTTGCAACAGCAGTATATTTGTTTAAAGATTGGATAGAAAGAGTAGGCTATACAAGAAAAGGCTTAAATTATTTTGAATTTATGCGCGGGAATTTTATTCAAATAATAAAACAAAATATTAGTAAGGCATATATGATTCAATACAATAATTACGATGTTAGTGAAGCGATTTTTAAGGATTTAAATTTAAAAGAAATTCTTATGAAACAAAATAAGTGTAGTGAAGATGAGGAAAATGGATATATTTGGGTATTAAATACTTGTCTGTTTTTGATACCAGATTTTAACTTGAGTTTATTAATGGATATTTAATAGGGGGATTAGTACAAGGGGGAGTAAGCATATGCGTCAACATATTAAAAGAGAGCTTCTGGAAATGGTGAAGACATTTAAGGAATTGTGTGATTTGATTTTGATGGAATGTGAAAGGCAGAATGTTTCCTATGCATTAGAGCTGATGCAGCAATGTCAAAATGCAGCAATCTCTATGGGAGAGAATATCGAGAAGCTGGAAGGCGAGGGGACGGAGGCCGTTACAGTTCTTGAGGAATTCTGTGAGCATTTATATCAGCTTGGAGACGGTATAGGGAATGGAACGTTTTCATATAAGAAAGAGAGTAAGTTTTTGAATAAGTTTATGATTCGCTTGGAGAATGGGATTCGCCATATTGAGACTACATATGAAGTTGTATTTATGCCTTATAAAGCATCCATGTGGGACTGTATGGAGAGTATTTATAAAGCGGCAGCAGCAGATAAAAGGTGCAAAGCCTTTGTTGTTCCGATTCCTTATTTTGATGAAGATGAATCAGGTAATGGGCAAAAGCTGAATTATGAAGGAAATCAGCTTCCGGATGACATTCCGGTAATACCATATCAGAACTATCGTTTGGAAGAGAGAAAACCAGATGTAGCCTATATTCATAATCCATATGATGATTATAATCGTGTAACTAGTGTGCATCCCGAGTATTATTCAAGAAATCTTAAAAGATATGTTTCGAAGCTGGTATATGTTCCTTACTATGTAACGGGAGGACTGACACCGGAATCACATCGTATGCTTCCAGTTCATCAATTCATGGATTTTATGGTAATCCAGTCAAAGGGAGAAGAACGTTTTTATAAGGATGCACTGTTTCAAGGAAAGCTATTACCCTTAGGTTCTCCGAAGTTTGATAAGATAATCTCTTATGAGGAACAAGGAGTAGAAATACCGCAAGGATTACAGTCGATATTAGAAGGGAAGAAGGTATTTTTCTATAATACCAGTTTGTCATCGTTATTGGCTGATATAGAGAATGCTTTCCGTAAGATGCAATATGTTTTTCGTTGCTTCCAAGAGAGAGAGGACGCAGTATTGATATGGCGTCCGCATCCATTAACAGAAGCAACGATTAAGTCTATGCGTCCTGCTTACTATCCGCATTATCAGGCTATGGTAAAAGCCTTTGTTGAAAGTGGATGTGGAGTCCTGGATCAGACAGCAGATATATCTAAGACGATAGCTTTGTCAGATGCTTATATAGGAGAAAGCTCTTCTTCTGTAGTTCATTTATTTGGTGCAACAGGAAAGCCGTTGTTTCTATTCAATATGTCCATTTTAGAGAAAACAACGGATGTAGAAAGACTAGATGCGGACAGTGTGAATATTGTTTCTTATAAGGGAAAGAAATGGACTTTCTTGAAAAAAATAAATGCGCTTTGTCAGGTGGATGAGGAGACTGGAATGTGTCACATTGTGGGTAGAATTCCGGGACAGGCTTTGTTGCGATCATGGCTGGTAGGAGATATTTATGGATATCAGAATAAAATAATACTTTCACCTGCAAATATGAATGCGATTGTGGAATATGAAATAGATACAGGAGTATTTAACCAATATCCATTACCGAGATATTTGCCAAGTGGTAATATGGGAAGCATTATACCTTATGGGGAGGATTTCTTTATACTTCCAATTAAGTATCCGGCGATAATACAATACAGTGCAAAGGAAAAAAGTTATATTTATCATACCAAAGCAATTCAGGAAGTATATTCCTATGGAAGCCAGTACGAAGGCGTTAGAAACTATTTTGGTGGAATAACATGTAAGGATAATAAACTGTATTTCCCGCTTGTACGTTCTAATGGAGTCTTTATCTGGGATATGGAAACCTGTGAAGGCAATGTGGTAGAGGTAGGGGAAAAGGAGTTTACCTATAGTGCTATTGCAGAGGTCGAAGGAGGATTTGTTCTTACGTTATATGCAGGTGTAACAGCATTGATCTATTGGAATCCAGATACTGGGGAAACTAGAGTACTGACACCGCAGATAGAAGGATTTCAAATGTATCGAAATCCTAGAGGTGAGATAAGGCCATATGGAGGCTTTTATGAACTGAGAGAACGATTATTTCTGATTCCGGGACAGGCGAATATAATGCTGGAGATTAATAAAAAGACACTTGAAATAACAAAATGTCCAATCGATTTTAAAGAACATATCAGAGAACCACAGGCAGGATATTTTGATAATCGCTATGGCCAGTTTAGGACAAGCTTTTATGAGAATTTAGAGCAATATTATAAGAAAGAATTATTGAAAGAAGAGATTAAGGTAGCTACAGCTGCAGATGGTTGTCTATTGAATATTGATTTGAATACGTATCAGTATACGGAATCATTTTTGAAGTTGGATAAGCAGGAAGTGTCAGAGCATGTTTCTGTGGATAAAGCCTTTGAGCGTTTTAGTATGGATATTCCATATGCATGTACAGAAAGTGCATATGTAGGATTAGAAGACTTTATAGATGGACTGGTGCAGGAAAAGCTGTCAAGTAATCGTGAAGAACAGCTTGCAGCATATCATGAAGTAGCAGCAAATTTAGATGGTACATGTGGTGAAAAAGTACATCAGGCGGTAATGAGGAATTTGGAATAAGAAAGGGTGTAGTAAATGATAAAGACAAAGGTCTGGGCGCATCGAGGAGCATCAGCCTATGCACCAGAGAATACATTAGAGGCGTTTCAGCTTGCAGTGGACGAGAAAGTTGATGGAATCGAATTGGATGTACAGCTGACCAAAGATGGTAAGGTGGTTGTATTACATGATGAGACACTTCAGAGGGTAAGCGATGGATATGGGTATGTGAAGGACTTTTCGTTGGAAGAGTTGAAAAATTTGAGATTTAATAAACTGCATCCAGAATATGCAGATGCGACCATACCTACTTTTAAAGAGGTGTTGCAGTTATTGAAAGATACCGATATCATGCTTAATATTGAGTTGAAGACAGGTTTGTTTTTCTATGAAGGAATAGAGGAACAGGTAATAGAGCTTGTGAAGCGTTATGGAATGGAAGATAGAGTCTGGTATTCCTCATTTAATCACTATTCTTTGCAAAAGGTTAAGAGTCTGAACCCAATAGCAAAAATAGGAGTTCTTTATAGTGATGGAATTTATAAGCCGGTGGATTATGCAGAAAAGGTAGGGGCACAGGCTTTGCATCCTGCTATTTATAATCTGCAATATCCTGATGTAATCAAGGAATGTAGAGAAAAGGGAATGAAGCTTCATGCCTGGACGGCCAATTCCTACAAAGATATAGCACACTGTATAGAGTTAGGAGTTGATGCTTTGATTACCAATTATCCTGATCGGGCAAAAGTCTTTGCTACACAAAATGGAGATGGAGTATATCCTTTTGAGAATCCATTTAGCAAGAATGCAGGCAAAGAGTTTTATCTGTTTGGTGCTGGTTATCAGGGACAGCATTTCATGAAACGATTTGCAGAAAAGTATGTACCTAAGAAGATTGTGGATAATGCAGAGGCAAAATGGGGAAGCAAAATAGGTGGAATTGAGATAGAAAGTCCAAACTGTTTAAGACAGGGGGATTGTGTTGTTGTAGCAGGTAATTATTTCCCAGAAATTATAGAGCAGTTGAAGGGAATGGAAATAACTTCTTATTATGTATATGATGAGCAGTGTGATTGGACATAAAATAGAGTAAAGGTGGATTCTTGGATGGCACAGATAGAAAAGAAGTTTTGGAGACAAGAACAGGAAAATGAGGCTACGGAAATAGATAAAGTGATTCATGATTATGTTTTTCAGAATAGTCATGGAGATTATGAGATATTATTGCAGGAAGAAAAAAGATTTTCAGTACATATGGCACTCAGTGAATTACGACGAGGCTTGTTTAATTGGTATTCTTTTAAAGAAAATGCAAGAGTATTGGAAATTGGTGGCGGGTATGGTGCATTAACTGGCTTATTCTGTGAGAAAGCGCAGGAGGTAGTCGTTGCAGAACGTTCTTTGTATCGTGCACAAATCATAGAAAAAAGATACGGGCATGTGGATAACTTATCTATCTATGCTGGGGATATTATGGATATGTCCTTTGAAAAGGGCTTTGACTATATTATATTAACAGGAATTCTGGAAAGAGTAGGGAAAGGAACCTTTACAGAACGAATTTATGCAGATTATTTGTCTGCGCTAAAGAGATTTCTTAATCCAGCAGGAGTTATTTTAGCAGCTGTTGACAATCGATACGGTCTTCGTTATTTTGCAGGAATGAAGGACATTCATACGAATAAGGTGTTTGATGGGATTCGTAGATATCCGGAAGGGAATAAAGGTGCGCATTCTTTTGATAAGCAGGAGATTAATAAAGTATGTAACTTATCAGATTTTAAAGCACATAAGGTATATTATCCGTTACCAGATTATCGTATGCCTCAGCTTATCTATACGGATCAACATTTGCCAGAGAATAATTTGAAGGAGCGTTTGATTCCTTATTATACAGATCATTCTTCTGTTATTTTTAATGAGAATATTGTTTATGATGATTTGGTGAAAAATGAAGTGTTTCCTTTTTTTGCGAATTCATTCTTAATAGAGCTGTCAGATGAAGTAGAAGCATTAGATAAGGCGGTATATGCAGCAGTGTCTACAGATCGAGGAAAAGAGAGAAGCTTTGCGACAGTAATATATGACAATGATGTAGTTATAAAAAAGCCTTTGTACCAAGAAGGAGTCGAAAATGCAAGAAAGCTTTATACAATGCAGGAGGAAATTAGAAGTCATGGATTGACAGTAGTGTCACAAAAATTCGAGAGTGGAGATATTGTAATGCCTTGCATACAGGCGCCGATGCTTTCTAATTATATTAAGGATATTATTGCAGAACGCCCAGATGAGGTGAAGGAAATTGTTGAGAAGCTTTGGCAGAATATTCTTATATCTTCAGAGGAGGTTTCTGCATCTGACAATAAGCTGTTAACAGAAGAGACAAAGAACCTGAGTTGGGGACCAATTTTGAAAAAGGTTTATATGGAGCTGATTCCACTGAATTGCTTTTATCAGAAAGGGGAATTTATCTACTTTGATCAGGAATTTGTTAAAACAGATTATCCGGCAAAATATGCTTTGTTCCGTGCAATCCATTATATCTATGGTTTTACAATGCGTGCCGGAAAATATATTCCAATAGAGTACTTTAAAGAAAAATATGAGATGACAGAGCTTTGGGATATTTTTCTGCAAGAGGAGAAGCGCTTCTTGGATGAGGTGCGTAAGCATGAAGCGCATAAGATGTTTTATCAATGGGCGCATTGTGATAGTAAGAGAATGCAGCAAAACGTAGATAGATTGAATCATGATTCTTTTCCGGCTGCAGTATATCAGCCGGCACAGACGTTAAAGAGTGTGGAGCGTAAGGTAGCAGAGGGAACGGAGAGTGGAAAACCATATAAGATAGGTTATGTTCCAGGAGTTTATGATTTGTTCCATGTAGGTCATTTGAATCTGATTCGGCGTTCGAAGGAACGTTGTGATTATCTGATTGTAGGAGTTCTAACAGATGAGCTGGTAGAACATTTTAAGCATAAGCGCCCTTATATTCCATATGAAGAAAGAGCAGCTGTCGTTGCTGCAATAAGGGAAGTAGATGAAGTGGTTCCTGTGGATTTCTCAAATACAAGAAAGATTGATGCATGGCATATGTACCATTTCGATTGTCATTTTTCAGGGAATGATCATGGAGCTGACTGGGCGAGTGATATGAAAATGCTACAGGAGGTTGGCTCTAATATGGAATTTTTTCCATATACGCAAGGAACAAGCTCCACTCAGATTAAGCAGAGAATGAAGGAGGCATAATGCATGTCTAACATCCTTTTCCTCGAATGGAACAGCTTTGCAAATGAATTTATGAAGCGTGCATGGACGGCAGCGGGTGATACCTTTACCTGCTTTTCTTTCTCTGCCAAAGAGAAAAACACCCGCTTTGATGCAGAGCTTACCAAGTCGATAGCACAAGCTTTGATTGTAGGAAAC
>JAFSCH010000024.1 GCA_017436865.1 Lachnospiraceae bacterium | reverse complement strand
GGATGATGGGGGCAAAGAGTGCAGGATTATCCAAAGAAGAGATTTTGGAAATGGTAGAAGCTCTTTATGAGAACAACAGATAAAATAGACATGATACATATAAGAAAGGGCGTAATTAGGAAGGTACTGAATAATTACGAAAGGGCATAGAAATGTTACTGGAATTTGAACACGTGACAGGGATAAAGAAGCAGCGGTGGAAAAAACAAAGGGAGAATTTTTGCTTACAAGATATAAGCTTTTCACTGGAAGCAGGCTATATTATGGGGCTTGCGGGAGAGAATGGAGCCGGTAAGACTACGTTAATTGATTATATTATGAATCCTCAGCAAAGATATCAGGGAGCGATTCGGATTCAGGGAGAGGATATTCGAATCAATCATGTCAATATGCGGAATAAAGTAGGATTTGTTTCGGAAGAAAATCATTTTTTAGAAGATATGACAATCGGACAAAATGAAGCAATATTAGGGCAGTTGTATGATAATTGGGATGGTGAGTGCTTTCGGAATATGTTGAAAAAAATGGGACTGACATTAGGTAAGATGGTAGGAAAGCTTTCCAGAGGAGAACGTATGAAGTTTCAGATGGCATTTGCAGCGGCTCATCATCCGGTATTGTATCTGTTAGATGAAGCAACAGCTGGAATGGATCCGGTATTTCGCATTGACTTTTTTAAGATATTACAGGAGATTATTGCTACAGAAGAAGCTTCTGTAATCATGACAAGTCACATACAGGAAGAAATAGATAGGAAAATGGACTTTATCGGAATCATGGAGCAGGGAAGTCTGATTCAGTTTTGTGAGGCAGGAGAGAAATATGCAGATAGAGCTTAAACAGGAACAGAAAATAGAGCAGTTTTTTGAAGAATATTACCGGATAAAAAAGTGGGATAAGCAGTCGAATGATATTGTGGCAGGGATTTTTCTTATGATACAGATATTGCTATTGATGTTGCCTGTTCAATTATTATGGGAGGAAGAAAACAGATGGATTTTACTGACTTCCATAGGAACGTTAAGTTTCTGTGCACCGCTTCTCTATCTTGCATCGTATCGTTTAGTGAAAGAAGGACAGCAAAATACACAAATGGTTTGTCAAAAGATAAAATATCTTCCAATAGATATACAAGCATTAAAAAAATGGAGAATACGATTGCTGTTACAGTGGTTGAAAAAGTCATTTCTCGCTTGTATGTTGATACAGCTGCTGTTTTCATTAATCATTATTCACAAAATAAGTTGGATGAATGTGGTATATGTTAGTATTGTTGCATTTGTGATTCCTATGTTAAGCAATGGCTTGTTGATTTGGTCGGAAAAATGATTTTACTATTTTGTATATAATTGGTACAATAATCTTATCTATGATTTAGAATTTTTTTGTTTTATATTCATAGATAAGTTTTTTGTGTTTAATTGAAAGGAAAATAGTTGGTTATTAGTTTTGTATGAAAAGGTAACTATTCAGTAGGAATACGCATTTACTGCGGATTCTGTGAGAAAATGTAGAATGATTAAGCAAAAATCCATTTGTGAAGCAAATTTAGGATGGATTTTTGCTTGTAATTATGAAGGTACTGAATAATTACATGAAAATAAAATATCGAGCAGATAAAGATAGAGGTGTTTTAAATGAAGAAAAATAAAGTGAGAGCACTACTTGGTGTTGGCGCTGTGATATTGGCAACTGGAGGTTATCTTCTTTGGCCGGAAAAAAAGGTTCCAGCGCCGGAAAATACGATGATTTTGGATAAGACGAAAATAGAAAATAGTGAATTTTATCTGGAAGAAGATAATCTAGAAGAGAATATGAAGAATGTTGTTGAGCCTTATCTTAATGAGCGTAAAACAACAGGATATTTTAAGGGGTATGATGGAGAAGAGTTATATTATGAGCAATATCTGTCGGAAGAAGCGAAAGGACATATTGTTGTGGTTCATGGCTTTACAGATGCAACCTATAAGTTCCGTGAGGTAATGTATTATTTTGTGAAAAGTGGATATTCCGTGAGTGCATTAGACCACAGAGGACATGGCTATTCGTATCGCCCAGTAGAAAATCTTTCCAAGGTATCCATCGAATCCTTTGATGAATATAAAGATGACTTAAAGATTTTTGTAAGTGATGTAGTCAGAACAACCATGAAGTCAGATGAAAAACTTTTTGTGTATGCTCATTCTATGGGCGGTGGAATAACAGCACTTCTTTTGGAAGAAGATCAGACTGCTTTTGATGCGGCAGTTTTAACATCGCCGATGATGGAAATTGAATTCAGTGGTATACCGAACCATATGGCAATGTTGATTACCAATGGAGCTAATTTGATAGGAAAAGAAGAAAAATATACCATAGGAAGCAGTGATTATGTAGAAAAATATGATTTCGAAAATAGTTCTTATACTAGTGAAGCACGGTATGATTATGTGTCGCATCTTGGTGCCTCTGATGAGAGGTATCGCATGAGTGGTGGAAATTACAAATGGCTCAGTGCAGCAGTAGATGCGGCAAAGACCATTCGTGAGAATGCGGAGAAGTATACGACAGATACTTTACTTTTCCAAGCAAAGCTGGATACGACAGTAGGCCCGAATGGTCAGAATGAATTTGCAACAAAAGCATCAAATGTACAGTTGATTGTGGTAGAAGATGCAAAACATAGTATTCTATTTACGGATAATTCCACCTTTATTCCATATATGAATACCATTTTAGAATTTTATGAAGAACATTTGAAATGATATAGTGTAGGAATGGTTATGGAATTTGAATAAGACAGCGGAAAGGATTATGACAAAAATGGGTCGTTATAAAACAGTAATTTTTGATTTGGATGGAACCTTACTAGATACATTGGAAGATTTAACTGATGCAGTAAATTATGCATTAGAAGCATATAAGATGCCACTGCGTACCATAGAAGAGGTTCGAAACTTTGTAGGAAATGGTGTGCGAAAACTAATGCTTCAGGCAGTGCCGGATGGTGAAAAAAATCCAAGCTTTGAAGAGATATTTTCTCTATTCAAAGAATATTATGGAGAACACTGCAATGATAAGACAGGTCCGTATAAAGGTATTCTTGAGTTAATGGAAGAGCTGAGGAAGCAAGGATATGTGATGGGCATTGTATCGAACAAGATTGATTCTGCAGTGAAGGAATTAAACAGCATGTATTTTGCGGACTATATTCAGGTAGCAATCGGAGAAAAGGAGGGTGTTCAGCGAAAGCCGGCTCCTGATACCGTGTTTGCTGCTTTGCAAGAGCTTGACATGGAGAAAGAAACAGCAATTTATATTGGAGATTCAGAAGTAGATTTAGCAACGGCAAGAAATGCAGGAATTCCTTGTATTTCCGTGTTATGGGGATTTCGAGAGAGAGAGTTTTTAGAGGAATGTGGAGCAGACATGTTTGCAGAAACACCAAAGGATGTCAGTGATTTCTTATTTTGCAAATAGAAAAATCGCACCGATAAGGGTGCGATTTTTTGTGTTATAAATCTTATTGTTTTCTCCAGGTAGCAGGATGGAAGATAATGAGCATAGGAATGATTTCAAGTCTTCCGGCAAGCATATCGAACATTAAAATGAACTTAGAGAAAACAGAAAATTCAGAGAAGTTTCCTGCAGGTCCTACCATATCAAGTCCTGGACCGATATTATTAAGTGTGGCAGCAATAGCTGTGAAATTTGTAGTAAAGTCAAAACCATTTAAACTTAATAACAGTAATGACCCTACAAAAACAACAACATAGGCCATTAAAAAGACGTTACAAGAACGAATCGTAGTATGTTCAACCCCTTTATGATCCATTTTGGTGATGCAAATTTGTCTTGGATGAATCTGTTGTTTTAATTCTTTGCGAACCTGTTTTAAGTACAAAGTAATACGTGAGACCTTTATTCCACCACCTGTAGAACCTGCACAAGCACCGATGAACATCAATATGACCATAATTGTACGAGAAAATTGTGGCCAAAGGTTAAAGTCAGTAGTAGCATATCCGGTAGTAGTCATAATAGAAGCAACCTGAAAGGCGGCCTGTTGCATACTATGGAAAAATGGTGCTCCATCAATGCTAAGATTCATAGTGATTAATAATGTAGCTACCATATAAATGTAAAAGTACCAACGAACTTCTTCTAAGTTGAAAGCATTCTTAACTTTTCGAATAAGTAGATAATAGTAAAAGGTAAAATTAACACCAAATAAGAACATAAAAATAGTAATTACATTCTGCAAATAAGTAGAATAGCCACCGATGCTACTGTTTTTTATACCAAATCCACCTGTTCCAGCGGTACCAAAAGCATGACAAATGGAATCAAATAATGGCATGCCGCCTGCTAAAAGAAGAATCGTTTCAACAATTGTTAAAGCAAAATAAATTGCATATAACAAGAATGCTGTCTGTTGTGTTTTTGGAACAAGCTTACCGACAGAAGGGCCAGGGCTTTCTGCTTTCATCAGATTCATTGTGGATCCACCGGCCATTGGCAAAATAGCAAGGATAAATACTAATACCCCCATTCCCCCAATCCAGTGGCTGAAGCTTCGCCAGAACAAATTGCAGTGCGATAAAGCTTCTATATCTGTTAAAATACTAGAACCTGTAGTTGTGAATCCGGAAATAATTTCAAATAAAGCGTCCGGATAACTTGGAATCTCACCACTAAGGTAGAATGGGAGCGCACCAATAAGACTCATAATAATCCAGCTCAAAGATACGCAAACAAAACCTTCTCTTGCATAAAAAGTACGGCTTTTTGGCTTAATTATACGAAAAGCAAGTCCAAGTAAAAGACAAAATGCAGCCACTGTAAGATAGATAAAAGCGTTTTTGTTTTCTCCATAGAGATAGCCAACTAGACAAGGAGGCAACATTAACACGCTTTGAAGCATAACAACGTGTCCTAAAATAGAACAAATCATACGATAATTCATAATTCACCTCTTTAAAACTATCTAGCCGGATTTTTCAGAATATCTGAAATATCGCGAAGTCCCTTATGAGTAGTAACAACAACAACAGTATCGCCAACTTGAATAGTATCACGACCGGAAGGGGTAATGATTTGATTGCTACGGACGATACAGCAGATAAGGAGCTCATTTTTAAGTTGTAATTCCATTAAAGGAATGTCTGTAACAGCACTTTTGGTTTCAACGTGGAATTCTAATGCTTCAACACGATTATCCATGAGACGGTACAGTGCTTCTACGTTACTGCCGAGAGAATTATCGTGACTTCGCGCATATTGAAGAATGTATTCTGCGGTAATATTTTTTGGAGAGATAATGCTTCCAACAGGCAAATCTTCAATAATTTCATTTAGAGTCAAACGATTCATCTTAGTAATTTTCTTGCATTTTGAAGATACTTTATTGGCAAAAAGAGAAAGAAAAACATTTTCTTCATCTATATTTGTTAAGGCAACAAAGGCATCTGTATTTGCAAGGCCTTCTTCCAACATAACATCATGGTCTGTTGCATCGGCATGAATGATGGTCGCTTTTGGTAAAGCAATACTGAGAAAATCACATCGTCCACGATTCTTTTCCACGATTTTTACATGTATACCGGATTCTAATAGTAGTTTTGCCAAATAGTAAGAGATGGTTCCACCACCAACGATAATAACATCTTTAATCTCGCGTATAGAGGAGAGTTTTGTAGCCTGATGAAAGGCGCTAATTTTTTCTTTTGGAAGAATGACAGAAATCGTATCACCTGCTTGAAGGACTGTTTCACCATTAGGAATGGTGACCTTATGATCATGCTCCAAAATACAAATAAGGATGTTTTTTCCAAACCTTCTTGAAAATTCAATAACCTTCATATTGTGTAGGGGAGAATTTTCAGAGATGGCAACCTTTAATAAATCGATACGACCTTTGGCGAAGGTATCAATTTCCATGGCATCAGGTACCTGAATCAAATGGGCAATTTCTTTTGCAGCAGCAAATTCAGGATTCATTACCATGGCTATACCCATACATTGTTTCAAATAAGCAATTTCCTTAAAATATTCTGGATTGCGTACGCGGGCAATGGTTTGACAGTTGCTTGATTTCTTGGCAATCAGACAACTGAGCAGATTAATTTCGTCATCGCTGGTAACTGCAATAAAAAGATCTGCTGATTCTATACCTGCCTCCTGCATGGTAAGAAAGCTTGTAGCATTTCCAACAATTCCCTGAATGTCCATAGCAGACAAGGCAGGCTGTAAACGATCAGCAGAAGTGTCTATTAATGTAATATTGTGATTTTCGTCATTTAATTGCTGGGCAAGTGCAAAGCCAACTTTGCCACAGCCGGCAATGATGATATTCATGAGTTTAACTCCTTTATATTGTAATTTACATAATTCTGATTTAGAATTATACCATATTTGATAAGTAATGTACAAGGAATCTAATATGCTGTTAAAAAGAAGCAACTTGGTTCTATATTTTTCTATGGAAAAAGTATGGGAAAGTGCTAATATTAGTAAGTGACAGATTAGAACAATAGGTAATATAATGCTTTTTCAAAGGCATATTCTAAAGATATTTGCAGTAAGGTTTTTGGCGAATTATATACAGAAATAGAGGAAGGGACAGAGGAAAATGATTATAGCACTGGAGAATGAGGAAGAACTGTCTAGTGAAGAGATGGATAAGGACCGTGCCATTGTACAGACAATGGAAGGACTTGTGAGCTTTCCAATGGCAGAGGCAGAAGAATTGATTGATATGGAGAGAAATTTAAGAAGCGCACAACGTATTATTAGCCATATGGGAAGTCAGATTAATGATTTACTAGAATATACGAAGATGGAAAAAGGAATAATAAAGCCAAAAAAACAACCTTTTTCAAGAGACGATTTTTGTAAACAGATAGAATATTTGTTGCAGCCAATGTGTGAAGATAAAAACCTTACCTATGAAATTGATTTTAGTAGAACATCGGATGTAACCATAAAAACGGATAAGGGAATGCTAGTACAGCTCTTTTGGCAACTGTTAGATAATGCAGCCCAGTATTCGGACGAAGGCAGCAAGATTGTGTTCGAGGCATATACAAAAGAACTTACCAAGAAAGAAGTTACGACTTGTTTTGTAGTAAAAGATAATGGCGTAGGAATGAGTAAGCAGTTTGCTGAGCATGTATTTGAACCGTTTATGCGAGAGAAAAATAAACTTTCCAATCTAGTAGATGGTACCGGGTTGGGACTGTACATTGTGCGTCAGCTTGTAAAATTAATGCATGGTGAGATACAGATAGAGTCTGAAGAGGATAAGGGAACGAGCGTTATGGTAAAGCTAACGTTTCCAATTTGTAAAGATAGTTGCAAAGAGAAAGTAGAAATACAAGAGGATTTAGAAATTTTCAAAGGGAAAAGAGCAATTCTTTGCGAAGAGAATCCGGAGAATGAGGCTGAAACACGCAGGCGTCTTGAGAATGCAGGAATGGTGGTTGAAGTAGCTGAAAATGGACAGAAAATTATTGAACTGTTTCAGAAGAGTACGCCTTATTATTATGATGTGATTCTCATTAATGTAAGAATGTCTGGAATGAACGGATTTGAGATAACCAATGGAATTCGTCAGTTGGATCGTAATGATGCATACTTAATTCCAATTATTGCATTAATTGTGGATACATACGATGAGAATATTGCAACGCCGATTGCCGGAGGTATGGATGCGCAGGTAGAAGAACCCATTGATTTAAGAGAATTGGTAAGACCATTGTGTGAATTTTGGAAAAAATACAAAGAATAAAACAGAAAAGGTTAACTTTACATAATACTTGCCGATATAATAAATGATAAAAAGGTAACTGTTTATGTATGGAACTACGAGGGTACGGAACAGTTACAAGACATTAAGTGCTTATAAAGAAATAGAAAAAGGGGAGAGATAAGTATGGTGATTAGGGGAACAAGAACTTCTCTTGCAAGAGCAAGAATGATTCGAAATGCAAGAAGGAGTAGAAGTGGTAAAGTTTTAAGTAATAGGTCTGCAAGAAATACATCGTCGAGATTGAATCGTTCATCAAGAACAAATCAAACAAGTGATACGAAGCAGACGAAACAAATTGCGTTATATGAAGAAGTTCAGAAGGCTGCAGATGATATGCAGAAAACGGTAAAAGCTTTGTTGAAGTTAGACACAGTAAAAGTAGATGCTACGACGAAGGAAGAAAGTACTGTAAACGCAGATACTACGGCAGAGAAAACAACAACTACGGGAACGTCGACCAAGTCAGAAGTGCAGACGAAGGGAAAGACCGAAGAAGAACAAAAGAAGGAAATTATTTCCGGGGTTAAAGATTTGGTAGAGCAGTATAATGTTATTTATCGAAATCTTGATGAGCTTGGTGGAAGTGTAAATACAACGTTCTTAAGTAAGTTGAAGCAGCTTATGCGTAACAGTGAGGATGAACTAAAAAAGATGGGGGTATCTCTAAATAAAGATGGAACGCTTTCTGTAACAGCCAAGACGTTAGAAAGCGCAGATTTAAAAAGCTTGAAGGACACATTTTGTAAGAGTAATGGAATTGCAGATAAGCTGACAGACAAAGCAAAAGATATAGAGAACAGTGCAGCCTCTACGATTCAAGTTATGAATCGTATGTATGGAACACAGACTTTATATAATAAGTATGGGGCAAGTGGTGCATATTATGGAAATAATGGAAGCTGGTATAATGCTTTAGGCTAAAAAAGAAAATAATAGAAGAGAAGAAAATATCCGTTCCAAAGACTAGGAACGGATATTTTTCTTCTCTTTTTTAATTTCTAGGAAATTTCTCAAAAGTCAAAATATAGTGTATAATAGTTATGAAATAAAAAATGGCATAACAAAAGAGCGAAGATAGGCTTCGCCATGACGTTGATTATGAAGTTTTTTGTTTTTTTGGTTTGGACTGCACTAGTTGACTATAGAGAAAGAATTATTATGAGCATGGAATTATCCATAGCCCATGGCCTTTCGATATTGTTCAAATAGTGCAGTTTTTTTGTAGTAAACCTCCAAAACCAACATAGAGGTTTTACATTTCGAACAGTAAAGAGGGTCATATCCAAAAGAAAGAATAATGGAATTACGCCAATCTAAGGTACGTTGTAAAAAGGCTTTCTTTTCAGAAGAAATACATCTGCGAAGTTTTGATTCCTGTTTATGATGTTTAGCATAAATACCATAATAACGAAGCATTTTAAAATGCTTCTCAGGGATATGAACAATCAAACGTTTGATGAAATCTAAAGCAGGAACACATTCTTCAATTGTTCTATCATCCTCGTGTCTGGTGTAGTGAAAAGTTACTTTTTCACCGTCATAGTTATCGATGCGTGAGGTAGCGATAACAGGTCGACCAAGGTAGC
This sequence comes from Lachnospiraceae bacterium, assembly GCA_017436865.1. Classification (GTDB taxonomy): domain Bacteria; phylum Bacillota; class Clostridia; order Lachnospirales; family Lachnospiraceae; genus COE1. The sequence goes on along the minus strand of JAFSCH010000024.1, from coordinate 40,714 downwards.
GACTGATATATTTGATAGTGATATCAGGAGTACAGGAATTAGGTTTTGCACGGACATAAAAACCATCAGCGTGTTTTGAATACATTTCGTTTTTTGTCTTTTTAAAAGAAGGTCCAAGTTTTTTTGAGAGTAAATCAAGTAAAACTTTACGGAAAGCATTTCGTAAGAAAGTATAATCGAAATGTTTCACAGGTCGCCAAGGGGTAATGTTACCAGCAGCACCTTCGGAAATGAGGGCGTGAATGTGAGGATTCCACTTGAGGTCACGTCCGAAGGTGTGAAGAACACAAATGAAACCAGGAGTAAAGTTTTCAGATTTATTCATCTTAGCAAACATGCGAAGGACAACATCTCTGACGGCGTGAAAAAGACAGCCAAGAAGAGAACGATCATCAAGGAAAAAATGACGCAGTTCTTCAGGGATAGTAAAAACACAGTGTCGATGAACGCAGGAAACGAGTTTGCATGACATGTGAAAAGAACGCAATTGATTGTATTTGTTACCGCAAGTGGTACAGAAACGGCTTTTACATCGAAAAGCAACTGATTTAAGAGTGCCACAGTGAGGGCAAGCGTATAAAGCATTACCATAAGAATAATCACCACAGTGAATCATCTTATTAATGTTCTCCATTTCTGTTTTTCTAGGGTGGAGTGTATATTGGATATGTTCATAATAGTCGGTAAAAATTGATTGTAAAATATTCATAGTTGAATTTTACAATAAAGTAACACAAAGAAAAACCCCTTACCCCTCATGATTGAGGGGCAGGGGAGTTGAGAGTGTCGAAGACACTTTTTTATTGAGATACATATTTTTGTCGGCTCTGTGATAGGTATCATTCAATTTGTTGTCTACATTTTGGTCATAGATCGCATAGCCGTATGCTATTTGTATATGAATATCTTTCTGCCTTGTATTAAAGGAGTTGATAGACCATTCCATAAGACTGAAATAATATTCAAAATTGAAATGAGATGCTTTTTCAATAATTACAACAAATTCATCACCACCAACACGATAACATTTTCCGACTTGAGCAAAGGTATTTGAGATAATCCTTGCAGAGTTGATGATGTAATCATCGCCGATATTGTGACCAAGAGTGTCATTAATTTGTTTTAAATTGTTAAGGTCAAGAAGAATAATTCCAATGTCATTTGGTGAAGTAATAAAAATCTCAAAGTCTCGATGAAAAGCAGTACGGTTAGACATTTTTGTCATTTGATCGGTATAGGCAAGGCGCTGATAGGCATTAGCTTTTCGACCAAGCTTCATCAATGTCGCAGATTCTTTGACAGAGGAGATTCCGAGGATGATTATGTAAAGAAGGAATCCCATGCGGCCAAAACTGTTGCTATCCCATACTCCGATATAAAAAGCCAATAAATCGATACCTAACGTGATGGTACAGATGGTAATGCACATAAGATGCACTTTAACATTGGCGGAATTTTGTTGTTGCTTTAGCAATCTTGCAGATGTGGATAAAACAATAATGATTAATGTGATAATCATTATATGGGTTGTCCACAGAGTATTACGTAAATCGCTTACCTTAAAGAGCTGAAGAAATAAACTTAGTGTAACCTGAATTACATTTACAATGCAGAAAATGTCCCATATTTTATTCTTATCTTCATAATAGGCTCTTACAAAGAGAGCAAACGGAAGAGGTAATAGCATAAGGGATATGAATGCCATATAAGAGCATATTAAGTTACTTTTTAGTAAAAGTGTAGTAAAACGGCTTTCGTTTCCGGACCAGATAGATAAAAGTATGGCAAAAAAACCAAGGTAAAGAAGATTTAACTTAATTGGCATTTGGAAACGAATATAGCACCAATAACCTACCATGCCGATTCCGATGCAAAAGATAAGTGCACAGAAAAGGAAGGAAAGCATATTTTTTCCTATAATCTGTCCTATGACAGCAGGATAACTACCGTAATAGAAAATAGGAAGCTTTTCTATATAGCCATCATAAGGTGATGAAATATGTATGGTTAGATGGCAGTCAGCTTTTGGAAGGGTGACAAAATTCCAATTATATCCTGGAGTAGTAGCAAAAGGATTGTTGTTGTGTACAGGATATTCATATATTAGTATGTTATCACAATAAACCATTATGTTCTGATGGATAGAGTAGAAAGCAAGCACATTATTGATATTAGGGATGCAAGAAATAGTGCCTTTTAAAATAGCTGTATTATTTTTTTGTTGGAGCTGGTAATCATCCCATAAAGTAATATCATTACAAGAAACGTAGGCTCTTGTGTTGTTTTGAGAATCATAGATGCCTATGTAAGTTAAAAACACGAAAGAACATACGAATAGAATAGTGTATATTATAATATATATTTTTTTCATTATAAAAGTAATCTCCCAATATGTTTAATTGTATTGAATATTACATGTTCTATTTATTATAGCACTTATTTGTAAGATTTTCTATTAAAAAGTAAGACAAATAAAAATTCGTTCCTGATTTTTAGGAACGAACTTTTTTCTTTTCTTTTTTGTTTTCATACATATTTTTGTCTGCTCTATGATACGTATCGTTTAAGGTGGAATCTGTATTTGTATCATAAATTGCATATCCGTATGCAATTTGCATAGGAATATTTTTTGATTCAGTGTTAAAGGAACTAATGCACCATTCCATAATGTTGAAGTAATAGCAAAAATCAAAATGAGATGCGTTTTCAATGATTATGACAAATTCATCACCGCCAACACGGTAGCATTTTCCAACATGAGAAAAGGTATCGGAAATAATCTTAGCTGAGTTAATAATATAATTATCGCCATAATCATGTCCAAGGGAGTCATTAATCTGCTTCAAATTATTAAGATCGAGAACAATAATTGCAATGTCGTCTGGCGAAGTAGAAAAAATTTCAAAATCGCGATGAAAAGCAGTGCGATTTGATGTTTTTGTCATTTGATCGGTATAAGCAAGATGCTGGTAGACATTTGCTTTTTTGCCGAGTTTCATTAATTCAGCGGATTCCTTGATAGAGGATATTCCAAGGAGAATTATGTAAATAAGGAATCCGATGCGGCCGAAATTGTTACTATCTAGTACGCCTATATAAAAGGCTACTAAGTCAATACCTAACGTGATAATACATAGAAAAATACATATTAAGTTCATTTTGACTTTCGTAGAATTGATGCGCTGTTTTAGTAGTCTTATGGATGAAGAGAACACAGTAATGATTAGCAGGATAAGTATTATGTGCGTGGTCCATAAGGTGTTACGTAAATCTACAATTTTCAATATTTGAAGTACTATACAGAGTACTATTTGTGCAATATTTATAGTACAGAAAACATCCCATATCTTATTTGTATCTTGGTAATAAGAGCGTACAAATAATGAAAATTGAAACGGGAGTAACATAAGTGTCAAAAATGATAAATAAGAGCAGGCTAAATTACTTTTAAATAATAATGTAGTAAATTGGCTTTCGTTTCCAGACCAAAGGGAAAAGATAATGGTGAAGATACCCAGGAAAAGGAGATTCTCATCAATTGGCATTTGGAAACGAATATAAAGCCAATAGGCTATCATGAATATTCCTATAAGGAGCATAAAAAAGCAGATTAGGAAAGGAAGTAAATGGATTTTGAAAATCTGTGATATGCTAGCAGGGATACTGCTACTATAAAAAATAGGAAGATTTTCGGCATATCCATTATATGGCGATGAAATATAAATGCTAAGATGACAGTCAGCTTTAGGAAGAATAACAAAATTCCAATTGTAACCGGCTGAGGCAGAAAATGGATTATTATTAAGTACGGGATATTCATAAATCAACTGATTGTCACAATAAACAATTATGTCCTGATGTATGGAGTAAAAGGTTAATACATTATTGATGCCGAAATTAGTTGAAATATCGCCTTCTAAACGAATATCACCGTGCTCCTGATAAATCTGATAATCAGTCCATATTGTTATATCATTTGAAGAAATATACGGTCTTGTATCGTGGCGTACATTAAAAATGGCTATGTAAATTAGAAAAAAGAATATAAATAAAAGTGAAATGATATATGTGATGGTATAAAGTTTTTTCATAAAATATTCTCCTAATATTTCACAAATACTAAAAGTGTCGCACTTTTTAATATTATACCACTTAACGGAGCGACATTCTATCAAAAAAACGAAAAATAACAATTCTTTTTTGAAATATATAAATTTCCCTTGCGTTGAACATAAAGAGTGAATAAAATAGAAGAAACAAAAATTTGCATTATGATATGAATAGAGGGAACGAGCATGGGATTTGAAAAAGAAAAATTGAAACAAATCAGAAGGATGATTTTATATATTGCATTCATTGTACTTGTTTTAATTTATAGTGATGAAGTGTTTGGTGCAATAGGCGTCTTTGTAGGATTTATGAAACCGTTTTTATATGGAGGAGTAATAGCTTTCATATTGAATATTCCATTACGCTTTATTGAGAACCGAATATTTAACAAGTGGACAGGTAAGACAGGAGATAAGCTGAAACGGCCAATCGCTATTATACTAAGTATCTTATTTGTGGTATTTATTCTAAATGTAGTAGTTGTGACGGTAGCACCACAGCTTGGAAAAACATTGGTAGAGCTTGGAACGCAGATACCAGTGTTTGCAGAAGAGGCAGTTATAAAGCTGGAAGAGGTTAGTACAAAGTATCCACAACTGGAAAACTATGTAGCAGAGTTGGAGAATATAGAAATTGATTGGAAGCTAGCGATGGACAGTCTGATCCAGTTTCTGAAGAACGGTATGACAAATGTGGTTTCTTCTACAGTAACAGTAGCCGGTAGCATTATTGGTGGAGCAATGAATCTGTTTATTGGATTTATTTTTGCTATCTATATTTTGGGACAGAAGGAGATTCTATGTAATCAGGGAAAGCGGATTATTTCCGCATTTTGTTCAGAACGAACAGAACGTTTTTGCCTAAAGGTATTTTCTATTGCAAATAGGAATTTTTCCAATTTTATCAGTGGACAGTGTACAGAGGCGGTTATTTTAGGAAGCATGTTTTTTATAGCAATGACGATTTTTGGAATGCCTTATGCTCTTTTAGTAGGTGTACTCATAGCGTTTACTGCGTTGATTCCGATTGTTGGTGCCTTTATAGGATGTTTTGTAGGAGCATTTCTGATATTAGTAAATAATCCGATGCAGGCACTTGTTTTTGTTATTATGTTTCTCGTTATTCAGCAAATTGAAGGAAATCTTATTTATCCCAAAGTAGTAGGAAATAAGGTTGGACTTCCTTCTATTTGGGTATTAATGGCCGTAAGTATTGGTGGAAGTCTTTTTGGAGTGGCAGGTATGCTGTTCTTTATTCCGCTTATTTCAACTTTCTATACGTTACTGAGGGATACGGTAAATGAGAGAAATGCAAGAAAACAGAAAAAGGAAAAGAAACCTTATTATCATTATCGAAATAGAGGGAATAAGAAAAAAGATTATAAAGAAAATGATAGTCACAACAAAACGGATGCCAAATCATAAGGCATCCGTTTTGTTGTAAGAGGAAAATTCTTTCGTGCAAGGGCTGAGCTTACTTGTTTTTTGGAAACAGATTGTTGTATTGTGTTATTTTTCTTGAAATAAATAAACAGTTAATATATAATATAATTAGCAAATAATCAGAAAAAAAGCAAAAAAGAAGAGGCATAGACAAAAAATACAGTCGTATGATAATAAGGAAAGGAAGAATTGATGTGAAAAAGAAATTAATTGCATTATTGCTGTCGGGATCTGTTTTGACAATGGCTTTATCAGGATGTGGTAGTAGTCAGCTGACAGAAGAAAATGCAGCAGAGGAAGAGGTTGTGGATACAACACAGGGACAAGAGTTGCCATCCGGAAAGGTGGAGCTGACTGTTTGGGCAGAGGAAAATAGTTACGACATGCTAGAAGGAATGTTTGAAACGTTTAAGCAGGAATATGCAGGTCAGGCAGAGTTTGATATTAAATTAGCACCGCAGGCAGATGCACAAACAAAAGAGGGCTTATTAGCTGATATACATAATGAAGTTGATATTTTTACCATACCGGATGACCAGCTGTTTACGATGATTGCAGCAGGAGCATTATCTTTGGTACCAAATCCTGATAAAATCAGAAATGAAAATGTAGAAGAGGCAGTAACGGCTGCAACCTATAAGGATACCTTATTTGCGTATCCATATACCGCAGATAATGGCTATTTCTTGTACTATGATAAGAATTATTTAACAGAAACAGATGTACAAACGTTAGATGGAATCTTAGCGGTAGCAGAAGAAAATGGAAAAGCAATTTCGATGGATTTTGGCTCAGGATGGTATTTGTATTCCTTTTTTGGAGGAACCGGTATGGAACTTGGGCTAAACGAAGATGGAGTAACGAACTATTGCGATTGGAATAGGACAGAAGGCACTATTAAGGGAGTGGATGTTGCAGAAGCGTTGTTAAAGATTACTTCCAATCCTTCCTTTGTTGAACAGTCTGAAGAGAAGTTTGTGGAAGGAGTAAAGTCAGGCACCGTTATAGCGGGAATTAGTGGTGTATGGAGTGCAGAACAAATAAAACAAGTTTGGGGAGAGGATTATGGTGCTTGTAAGCTACCGACCTATACATGTGCAGGTCAGCAGGTGCAGATGTCTTCCTTTACAGGGTATAAGCTTATGGGAGTAAATGCATATTCGGATCAGGTTGCATGGGCACATAAGCTTGCTGAATGGCTTACGAATGAGCAGAATCAGACAATTCGTTTTGAACAAAATAGTCAGGGACCTTCCAATATAAAGGCGGCCGCATCGGATGCAGTGAGGAAGGTACCTGCAATTGCGGCAGTAATTGAACAGGGAAAATATGGTAAGGTGCAAAGAATTGGTGCTCTTTATTGGGAATCTTGTCTTACATTTGCAGATACTATTGTAGCAGGCAATCCGGAAGGAAAACCGTTGCAACAACTCATGGATGATTTTGTATCAGGAATTACAGCTTCCACAATACAGTAAGGAGGATAAAAATGGAAAAGAAGAGACGAATAAGTATTATTACCGTTATTCTGGTTCCGGTTGTAATACTTGGAATAGTATGTACTGTTTCTAGTTTTCTTGCAATTTCAAATATTAAAAATGTAAATGCAAATGCAAGTGAAATTGCAGATGGTTATATGAACAGTATTGCTAAGATTGCAGAAATTCAAAAAGAGACAAAGGAAGTACATAATATGGGATTGGCTCATATTGTTGCAATGGATTTGGACACTATGATAACCATGGTGTATTCTATTCGTGAAGGTCAGAAGATTTTAGAGAGTCATTTGGTTGATTATGAAAACAATTATTTACTGGAAGCAGATAAGGCGGCTTTTGAATTAATTAAAAGCAACTATGCTGGGATGAAGCATGAGATGGCCAATATGATGGCATATAGTGCAAATCATCAAAAGTCAGATGCTTATGCTTCGGCGAATGGTGCGATTGCAACATATAGTAATGAGATTCAGAAGCAGATAGAGCAGATTAGTAAGAATGCAACAGAGGCGGCTGCAGCAGCAAGAACGCAACTTGCAAAAGTATATGGGCAATCAGTAATGACAAGCACAATTACTATTTTAATAAGTGTAATGTCACTAGGAGTTTCATTGTTTGTAGTATTGTTTTATGTAATTAAACCGATTGCACAAACAAACAAACAAATTAGAAATATTATTTCTGATATTGATCGAAATGAAGGTGACTTGACAAAGCGTGTCAGCATTGCATCTATTCGAGAGGTAGCAGAGCTTGGAAATGGTTTTAACACTTTTATGGATAAGCTGCAGAATATCCTGAAGATGATTATTCAAAACACAAATGAAATGAGGGTAGTGGTTGATGAAGTGCAGACAAGTGTGCGTACATCGAACGATAGTGCAGCAGACCTTTCTGCTGTAACGGAAGAACTTGCGGCTACGATGCAAGAGGTAGGCAATTCCACAGGAGTGATTAACCGAAATGTGGATTCTGTTCGTGGCGAAGTTGAAGAAATTGCAGATAAGTCCACCAGTATGAATGAATATTCCAAAGGGATGAAGCAAAACGCTGATAAGATGGAAAATGATGCAAAAGCAACCATGCAGGAAACAGGTACAAAGGTACAAGAGATTTTGGATGTATTAAATCGTGCAATTGAAGATAGTAAGAGTGTAGATCAGGTTAATAGTCTTACGAATGAAATCCTTAGTATTTCAAGTCAGACAAATCTTCTTGCATTAAATGCTTCCATTGAGGCGGCAAGAGCTGGTGAAGCTGGTAAAGGCTTTGCGGTTGTAGCAGATGAGATACGTCAGTTAGCCGATTCGAGTCGTGATACAGCAAATAGAATTCAGGAAATTAACGTAGTTGTAACGCAAGCGGTACATAATTTAGCAGGCAATGCAAATAATTTGGTAGAGTACTTGAGAGAATCTATTCTTCCTGAATTTGCTAATTTTGTAGAAAGTGGAATTCAGTATAGAGAAAATGCAACCTATATTGAAGGTGTTATGGATGAATTTACAGAAAAAACCGATGCACTGAAAAAGGCTATGGATGAAATTGCTTCATCTATTAATACGATTACAAATGCTATTGATGAAGGTGCAGAAGGGGTTAATGGAGCAGCAGAGAGTACGCAGATGCTCGTTGTGGATATGGAGAAGATTAGTAATCGTATGGATGTAAATGAAAAGATTGCAGGTGTTCTTCAGGAGGGAACCGCTATTTTTACAAAATTCTAAAAACATCATGATAAAGTCACGGTCACTCTGAATAATTTATAAGAAGAGAATCAGAGGACCGTGATTTACATTTTTTCTATAGAGTGTTAGACTTAAAGTGTTGGTAATTGTACAGAAATTGTGTGTTAATTGTGTGTAATTACGAATATTTAAAGGTTTGCGAAAAAGAGGTTAGGCAGAATATGAAAAGATGTATTATTGTTGGAGCAGGTGAATTTCATGAAAAAGCATGGAAATATGAAAAAGCGGATTACCTGATTGCAGCAGATGGAGGATTTGAGTACCTAAGAAAGCTCAAGATTATTCCGGATATGCTGATTGGAGATATGGATTCCATAAAACAGGAGTATGTTGGTTCTGAAATGGAAATAAAAAAACTTCCTAGAGAAAAGGATGATACGGATATGCTTGCGGCGATGAAAGAAGGTCTTGCTGCGGGGTGTAAAGAGTTTTACATTTATGGAGCTTTGGGCGGAGAACGAATAGATCACTCCATAGCAAATATACAATGTCTGTTGTATCTTCATAAACATGGAGCCAAGGGTGTGCTTTATGGGATAAATGATAGAATCGAATTATTGTGTAATGACAAAGTATGTTATCCGGCGACAATGGAAGGAATACTGTCAGTGTTTGCCTTTGGAGGAGATGCCAAGGGTGTGAGTGAACATGGACTGAAATATTCGATTCAGGATGCGGAAATGAAAATGGAATTTCCGATTGGTATAAGTAATGAATTTATCGGACAAGAGAGTATGATAGAAGTAAAAGATGGAATGCTACTGCTGTGTATTCATGCAATAAATGGAGAAAAAGTGATGTGATGATTTGCTGCGTATATGGATGTCATGAAAATAACAAATAACAGCACATAGCAAGGAGCGATTATGATTTATTCTTTTTCACAATGGTTATTGTTTTTTTATATTTATTGTTTTATTGGATGGGTATGGGAGACTTGTTATGTTAGTGTAATGCAAGCAAAATGGATAAATCGCGGGTTTATGCGAGGACCATTTTTACCTATATATGGTTCTGGAGCGATTATGATTCTAATATGTACGTTGCGATTTCGAACGCAGGCGATTCCAGTGTTCTTCTTTGGGATGATTAGTGCAACAATATTGGAATATTGCACCGGAGCAACAATGGAAAAGCTATTTCATGTTCGATATTGGGATTATACGGGAAAGCCTTTTAACATAAATGGCCATATATGTTTAGTATCTTCTTTGGCCTGGGGGGCGTTTTCGGTTATTCTCACGTTATATGGACATACACCAATAGAAGGATTTGTGCTTGGTATGAATCACAATTTATTGGAATTTTTAGCTTTTGTTCTGACTGTAGTGATATCGATTGATATGTTTGAGTCGATAAGAGAAGCGTTGAATTTGAAGGAAATGCTGTTAAGTCTTGAGGAAAATAATGTAGAATTCCGACGAATACAGAAGCGTATAGAAATAATTCAGGCGTTTTATGGAACAGAACTAAAAGAGAAATCGGAGGTTGGCTTAAAGAAGATAAATACAGCTATTGTATCCGGTAAAGAGTTATATGACAAATATGGAATACATAAGAATCGAAAAAGTGTTACCAAGACAGTATTTCTTGCTAATTTAGAACGTGCAAGGGCTCGCAAGGAAGAAAGGCTTCATTATTTAAGCGATGCAACGGAAACGTATGCAGAGTGGATGAAAGGTCTTGCGGTTAAGGATGAAGCAGTATTGCAGGCAATTGCAGAAGCAAGAAATATGATTTCGGGTCAGAAGCGTAATATTTTGAATATGAAAAATAAGGAATATATAAAATTAAGGGCATTGTTGAAGAGAAATCCTGATGCGGTATCAAAAATGCATGAACAGGCGTTCTCTGAAATTATGGAGATTACGGAGAAAGAAGGAAAAGATGAACCAAAGAGATAGTGAAACCTTTACGTTGACAAGAAAGCTAAGGAATGCTTTGGTGACAACGTTGGAATAAAGGTGGTTGTATGGTGAGTAGTTTAAATACAACAAAATGGAGTATTGTCTTAAGTGACAATACTCCATTTTCATTTGTATGATAGGAAAATGCTGTGGCATAGTAATTATTTTGATAAGGTAATCTTTTTTGGACCTTCATCATAACTAAAAGTTTCAATTTCTTCTATGTCTATATACAAAAGGGTGAAGACAGGATTCTTCTCAGAACCATATATTTGTTTTAGAGAAGGGTTTACGGTGAATGCTTTTTTCTTGAGATTTTCATCGTCTGTAAAAGTAACCTTTCCATTTATAGATAAAACAGGACAGTAGTTTTGCAAGTTGGTGCAAAAGGAAACATAAGGGTGTTGTTTCATTTGCGAAGCAACAGGTTTTTGTGAGCTTGTGCAAAAATAAGCCTTGTTTTCATCAGAAAATAAGTATTGAAATACACGAGTTTTTATCATTTCGTTATCTCTAGTAGCCATCACACCGTTAGGGTTTTCTGTTAATATTTTGATATAATCCATTATTTTTCCTCCGTTTATTTCATGTATGTCAGTTCATCTTGCGCAAGTGTGATACTAGGACTATAATATGGGCTATGGTTTCAAATGTAAAGTAGGCACTTTTTAGTAACCTTAGTTACAAAAAGTAACCATAAATAAAAGGAGAACATATGGAAAAAGAAAAGTTACCGGAATGTCCGGTAGAAATAACATTAACGCTTATATCAAGTAAATGGAAGTTGCTGATAATCAGAGATCTTTTGAGATTTGGTACGATGCGTTTTGGAGAATTGACAAAATCAATAGAACATGTATCAAAAAAAGTTTTAACAGAAAACCTACGTAGTATGGAAGAAGATGGATTGCTTAATAGAACGGTATATCCGGTTGTACCGCCTAAGGTAGAATATTCTTTGACTGCAAAAGGAAAAAGCTTGCAGCTTGTAATAGATGCTTTGTTTTTATGGGGGGAAAAATACAAAAATAATGAAATTTAGTTTCTTGGAAAAATGATACAAAATACCTAATAACCTTATTGCGGTTTGCACAAAAAACAGTTATACTCATACTGTATGTGATATATGCTTATTGAGCGTATATTACATAAAAATGTAAAAAAAGTTTTTATGAAAAACTGTTTTAATAGAAAAGGAGAATGAAAAATGAGCAAGAAAACCACCGTATTAATGATTCTTGATGGTTACGGACTGAATGAAAAAACAGAACATAATGCTGTAGCAGAAGCTAAGACACCTGTTATGGATAAGTTGATGAAGGAATATCCATTTGTTAAAGGTAATGCAAGTGGTATGGCAGTAGGTCTTCCAGATGGTCAGATGGGTAACTCAGAGGTAGGGCATCTCAACATGGGTGCAGGAAGAATCGTATATCAGGAACTTACCAGAATCACAAAGGAGATTCAGGATGGTACTTTCTTTGAGAATCCTGCATTATTAGAAGCAGTAAAGAACTGTAAGGAGAAGGATTCCGCACTTCATTTATTTGGTTTATTATCTGATGGTGGTGTTCATAGCCATAACACACATTTATATGGATTATTAGAGCTTGCTAAGAAGAATGGCTTAGATAAGGTATATGTACATTGCTTCTTAGACGGACGTGATACACCTCCAGCATCCGGTAAGGGATTTGCAGAAGATTTAGAAGCAAAGATGGCTGAAATCGGTGTAGGTAAGATTGCTTCTGTAATGGGACGTTACTATGCAATGGACAGAGATAACAACTATGACCGTGTACAACTTGCTTACAATGCAATGGTAAAGGGCGAAGGTGAGACAGCAGTATCTGGTCCGGCAGCTATTCAACAGTCTTATGACAATGACAAGACAGATGAATTCGTAATGCCAACTGTTGTTACAGAGAACGGACAGGCAATTGCTACGATTAAGGATGGCGATTCTGTTATCTTCTTTAACTTCAGACCTGATAGAGCAAGAGAAATTACAAGAGCATTCTGTGATAATGATAGTGAATTCCAGGGATTTGATAGAAAGAGACCAGAAGTTACTTTTGTATGCTTCTCAGAATATGATCCAACAATCCCTAATAAGTCTGTTGCATTCCATAAGATTGCAGTAACCAATACTTTTGGTGAATGGCTTGCAGCAAACAATATGACACAGGCAAGAATCGCTGAAACAGAGAAGTATGCTCATGTAACATTCTTTTTCAATGGTGGTGTAGAAGAGCCTAATAAGGATGAGGACAGAGTACTTGTTCCTTCTCCAAAGGAAGTAGCTACTTATGATCTTAAGCCAGAGATGAGTGCTTATGCTGTTTGTGATAAGTTAACAGATGCAATCAAGTCTGGAAAATATGATGTAATTATTATTAACTTTGCGAACCCTGATATGGTTGGTCATACAGGTGTAGAAGACGCTGCAATCAAGGCTGTAGAAGCTGTTGATGAGTGTGTAGGAAAGGCAGTTGAGGCAGTTCTTTCTGTAGATGGTACTATGTTTATCTGTGCTGACCACGGTAATGCAGAACAGCTTGTAGATTATGAGACAGGCGCACCATTTACTGCACATACTACAAATCAGGTTCCATTCATCTTAGTAAACTATGATAAGGATTATACTTTAAGAGAAGGTGGATGTCTTGCAGATATCGTTCCTACTTTAATTGAGACAATGGGAATGACACAGCCAGTTGAAATGACAGGAAAGTCATTATTAATCAAGAAATAAGAACAAGATGAAAAATCAATAGTATAAATTGAGCTAAGTATAATATTGCTGTAGTAAGCATGTTATACTTAGCTTTTTTTGGTATCTAGGAAAGCCCCTGTCATACTAAAATGTGAAAACTATTTCCTAAAAAAACAAATACAAACTGGTAATAAAACTGATAGTTGAAAGTAAACAGAAAACAATGATATAATAAGGATAATATTAAGTTTATAATGCAAGGTGTGTGTGAACATGCGAAGTAGTATTAAATGGATATCATAAGGAGTTGAGACGGTGATTCATATGAGAGTAGCATATAATTTACTGATTATCACAATATTGTTTATATGTCTTTGGTTTTTTCATGTCAGTATAAAGGATGATGCATATTATAGAAAAGTACTTAAGGGCTGTATGTGCGTAGGGTTACTTATGTATTTTAACAGACTGCTAAATGTTGCTATGGTGGAGGGCTTTGTGGGCTATAGCGATGCTTTGTATTCGTTTGAAAGAGCGGTACATTTTGCATTAACAGTAATGGTATATACACTTTATGCATATTTTATGTTGTGTTTGATTAGTCCGTTTGGTACCTATAAAAAGTGGAAACATTTAGTATTTTTGAGCCCGGGGATATTGGCATGTTTATTGGCACTGACATCTCCATGGACACACTGGGTGTTTTATGTGCAGGATGGAGTATATCATACAGAAAAGTGTGTTTTATTTGTGATTTTGGTACGGGCAATTTATGCATTAGGAGCAACAGGATATGCTTTGCTGAAAAGACACTTGTTGCCACAAATTTTTGGTAGAAGTGTTACGTTAGTAGCTGTATTTGCAGCGATGCAGTCAACACATTTCTTACTAACAAGGGATGAAAGCTTATATTATTCAACATTAATTATCAATATACTTATTTTGACATTAACTACTACCGTAGTAGATTTTTATAAGGACAGTCTGACAGGCTTGCTGAATCGTGAAGCTTTTGAACAATACGTGGAAACAGAGATTGGCAAGCGTGGAAATAAGGCAGTTTATTTGATTAAACTAAAAAATTATGAATATATTATGGATAATTGGCATGAAAGCGCTTTACTTGAAGTAATTGCTGAATTGGCTACGTGTATGAGAAAGTTTGTAAGAATTCCTGCTATGTATTATTTAGGAGTAGGTCGATATGTGCTTATTGTTCATAAAAGGGAAATTTTTTCGGAAGAGAAATTTTTCAATCAGTTAAGGGAGAGGGTGGAATCTACCTTTGATTTAAATAATGTGAATGTCCATTTGAATTTGTTTATTGCTGTTATGAACTTGGAAAACGGCAAAATTAATAAACAAAATTTCTATAAATATTTTACTGCATGTGATGATATGCGATATCGTAGTAGTGAACCATTAGAGATTATTCGGGGAGACAATATTGGAATTGATAAGATGCATCGTTACAGAAGCGTGGAAGAAGCAATTGAACGTGCGCTAGTAGAGAATGAGTTTAGAATTTTTTATCAACCAATTATTTCCACAGAAAAAAATAAAATTATATCTGCAGAGGCATTGATTCGTTTGAATGACCGAGTATTAGGCTTTGTTTCTCCTGAAGAATTTATTCCAATATCCGAGAATAACGGAAAGATTATGGAGATTAGTGAATATGTAATTGATAATGTATTTCGGTTTGTAAGGGATCATAACCTTGAGGATATGGGATTTGAGTTTATAGAAATGAATCTGTCAGTTATGCAGTGTATGGATAAAAAATTGACAGAGAAACTACAGTATTACTTGAATAAATATGGCGTTGATGCAAAGCATATTAATCTTGAGATTACAGAAACAGCAACCAATTTTGATGAGGAACGATTGAAAAAACAGCTTACAAGGATTAAAAGTCTAGGATTTACATTTTCATTGGATGATTATGGAACAGGTTACTCGAATCTTGTTAGGGTTTTGGAATATCCTGTTGATGTTATCAAGTTGGATAAGAGTATTGTATGGAGTGCATTCCATGATCGTGATAATTACATAACACTGAAAAATCTGATATCCATGTTCCATGATGTGAGAAGAAAAATTGTAGCAGAAGGTGTTGAAAGTGAGGAACAAAAGAATGTGCTTACGGATTTAGGATGCGATTACTTGCAGGGATATTATTATTCGAAACCGGTAAGTGAGGAAGAATTTCTTGCTTTTGTTGGAAAATATAATATATTGTAATTATGTTGGCGTTCACATTGAATAAAGGTACAGAATATTAATGAAACGAATAGCTTACCTCCGTTTTGGATAAAATAGGATGTATATCTTATTAACAAAGTGGAGGTAATTTTTATGCATTATCTGATAACGGATGTTCATGCAAGAGAGATTCTGGATTCTAGAGGGAATCCAACCGTAGAGGCGATTGTTACAATAAATGATACTTATACGGGAAGCGCGGCAGTGCCATCTGGTGCAAGTACCGGAAAATTTGAAGCAGTGGAATTAAGAGATGGTGAACTGCGTTATATGGGACTGGGAACGCAGAAAGCAGTAAAAAATATTAATACAAAAATAAAAGACGCATTGTTAGGTGTTGATGCTACGAAGCAAAAATTGATTGATAAGATTTTGATTGATACGGATGGTACAGAGAATAAAGGAAATCTAGGAGCAAATGCAACACTTAGTGTTTCTATGGCTGTAGCAAGAGCAGCTGCAAATGCACTCGGAATTCCACTATATCGTTATCTTGGTGGAGTAAATACAAGCCGTCTTCCGGTTCCAATGATGAATATATTAAACGGTGGAAGACATGCGACAAATACTGTGGATTTTCAAGAGTTTATGATTATGCCAGTGAAGGCGGTCAGCTTTGTAGAAGGGCTTCGCATTTGTGCAGAAATTTATCATAACTTGAAGAAGCTTTGCCATAAGAGAGGATTATCAACTGGGGTTGGCGATGAGGGAGGTTTTGCACCTGATTTACCAGATGCATTTGCAGTCTTGGATTTGATTGTAGAAGCAATTAAGGCAGCAGGATATGTACCGGATACAGAGATTAAGATTGCATTAGATGTGGCGGCTTCTGAATTGTATAATGAAGAGGATGGTAAATATCATTTCCAGGGAGAGACAGAACTTCGAAGCAAGAAAGAGCAAGAAGTATGTAGCGGTGGTGATGGTTGTGAGTGTGAGGCAGCAGAGCAGATTACAAGAAGCACAGAAGAGATGATTGCTTATTATGAGGAATTAATTAATCGTTATCCCATTATTTCGATTGAAGACGGACTTGCTGAGGATGATTGGGATGGGTGGAAAGAACTGACAAAACGCATAGGAGATAAAGTACAACTTGTCGGAGATGACCTTTTTGTAACTAATACAAAACGATTAGATGCAGGAATTAAGCTCAAAGTAGGAAATGCTATTCTTGTTAAAGTAAATCAAATAGGAACGGTTAGTGAAGCATTAGCTGCGGTAGAGATGGCACAGCATAATGGATATAAGGCAGTGATTAGCCATAGAAGTGGTGAAACGGAGGATACTTTTATTGCTGATCTTGCAGTAGCTACCAATGCAGGACAGATTAAGACTGGAGCGCCATGCCGAAGTGACCGAGTAGCAAAATATAATCAGTTGCTACGCATTGAGGAAGAACTAGATCCGGTAGGAACGTATATGGATCCGTTTAATAAGTTATAGAGAGGAAAAACGTCATTGCAAGCAAAGAAAAACGTGCAATGACGTTTTTTGGTGCAACTTTAAATTGTGTAAAAAATAAGTAAAGAACATAAAATTGGTTGACATAATCACTGGCTAACCGTAACATAAGATTATCAGAATAGATAGGCAAGTAATGTCAATTTATAAAATGCGAAGGAGGCACTATATGAACAAATTAATGAATAAGTTTATTGGTGGTGGATTAAGTCTTGCAATGGTACTTGGATTATCGGTATATACTCCGGTAAGTATTGTAGAAGCAGCAGATATGTCAGGAAAACTTGTAGTAATCCATACCAATGATATGCATGGGCGTTTTGAGAAGAATACAGAGGAAGGGAGCTTGGGTATGTCTTCAGTAGCAGCACTGAAGGGATATTATGAGAAGCTTGGTGCAAATGTATTGCTATTAGATGCAGGTGATTTTTCGCAAGGAACGAATCTTGTAAACTATTATAAAGGTTTAAATTCTGTCTATTTTATGAATGCAGCAGGTTATGATGCAGTTTCCCTTGGTAATCATGAATTTGATTTTGGCTTAGAGTCGTTAAGAGCAATGACAGATGTAGCCAATTTCACGATTTTGGATGCAAATATCATTAGTAAGGAAACGGGTTTACCTTATCTTGATGATAATGAAATCTTTTATTTTGATGATATGAAGGTTGGTGTGTTTGGACTTGATACTCCAGAGACACAGACAAAGTCTAACCCTAAAAATGTAAAGGACGTTACATTTCTTGATGGTGCTGAATTGTATGCTTGTGCGCAGGCACAGGTTGACTTTTTGGAAGATCAGGATTGTGATTATATTATTTGTATTGGACATCTTGGACAGGATGCAGAGAGTGAAGGAAAACGTTCGTTTGATGTATTAAATACAGTAGATGGAATTGATTTGTTTGTGGATGGACATAGTCATACACAGTTATCAGAAGGTATGGATTATAATGGAACAAAGATTGTAAGTACAGGTGAGTATCTGAATAATATTGGTGTTGTTGTATATGATGGAAAGAATACAAAGGCAACGCTTGTAAATGATTTGTATCATGTTGGTGGATGTCCATCCATGGACGAGTTTGTTGCAAGCTTTGATAAGGTAGTGGATGAAGCATATGCAGGTACTTTTGCAACGACAATGAATCAGCTTAATGGACAGCGAAGTCCGGGTGTTCGAACACAGGAGACAAATCTTGGTGATTTTTCAGCAGATGCTTATAAATATACTGCTGAGACATACGTTGCAGAAAATGGACTTGATATGACAATTGATGGTGCAGTACAAAATGGTGGTGGTATCAGAGCTACGATTGAAGCGGGAGATATTTCTATGGATACTTTATATACTGTATTTCCATATGGTAATACCATTTCTATTGTAACAGTATCTGGCGCAGAGTTGTTAGAAGCATTAGAGGCTTCTTGTTCTGCTTGTCCGGATGCACTTGGAGGATTTCCACAGGTTTCTGGTATTAAGTTTACGCTTGATACATCGGTTCCGTATGAACAGGGAGAACAGTATCCTGATTCTACTTATTATGCGCCAGCTAATCCAGGTAGCCGTGTAAACATTGAAACAGTAGGAGGTAAGAAGTTTGATAAGAATGCAACCTATAACCTTGCAGTAAATAACTTTATGGCAGATGGTGGAGATACCTATTATGTATTTACAAAGGCATCAAAGGTGATAAATACAGGTGTTGTTGATGCAGAAGGTCTTATCTCTTATGTAAATTCTTTAAATGGCATGATTGGAGATGATTATGCTACACCAAAAGGAAATATCACAATTAAATAGTGCGATACAGAAAAAAGCTCCGGGAGGAGCTTTTTTGTAAATTCAGGTTTAGTGGAGTAGTATTCAAGGTTGTGAGCACTCCTTTTTTGACATTGTGTATAGCAAATGAATATGCCTCAAATGCAAACCCGCTTGTTTGGTATTTCCTAAATGGAGCGTTCGGCATTCTTTATTAGTCCTGCTCTCCGCATAGTTGCGCAAGCGCACTATCGTGGCATTCGCCAAGTAAGCCTGCAAGCAGTCTTGTTTGGCTCATTGCTAACACGCAAACTCGCCCTGCTAACGCAGTGCTCAGACAGTTCTTCAAGCAGGACTTCATGCCTCCTTGTTCCATTAAGGAAATAGCACAAACCGCTCTAAAGCATTTTCAGCACATTCATTCGCTTTGCTCCAAGTTTTGAAGGAGTGCAGTCAAGGTTGTGAATAAGAACCTAGTAAATTATTACACTTCACTAAGTAAAAAACTTGATAAATTCTAGGCAATTGCAAATTGGGTATCAGAGAGAAAAACTATTTCTAGACCAAAAATAGAAACATATACCGCCTAAGTCGGCTACTGTACCATGAATTCATAAAGTTTTGTATCTTGAAGGACTGTAATACTAGCAGTTATCCCGACCGAAGTATACCATTTGCTATATCGGTCGGGGTAAATAGTATTAATCATCCCGACCGGAACAAGGATTGCGTCCTAGCAGTCGGGGTAAATAGTGTTAATCATCCCAACCGGAACAAGGATTGCGTCCTAGCAGTCGGGGTAAATAGTGTTAATCATCCCACCGGAACAAGGATTGCGTCCTAGCAGTCGGGGTAAATAGTGTTAATCATCCCGACCGGAACAAGGATTGCGTCCTAGCAGTCGGGGTAAATAGTGTTAATCATCCCGACCGGAACAAGAATTACGTCCTAGCAGTCGGGAAAATAGCCTCGCTCGAATATGTGTGCCTGTGAGCAAGCTCCCGCAGCCAATTCGGCTCATCTGTGCATGGCTCACTAAACTTGAATTTACCCATTTATTTATAATGAAAACTTCGAAATCAGCCGATATATATTTTGTATGGACACGAAGTAAAAAAGCTAAGGATAGCAAATAGGAGAGCAATATGTCTATAACACTTGTAGATAAGAAGGACGTACATTCTGTTCTTCAGAAAATTCAGAGTGGACTTTCCAAATACTTCGTGACAACAGGGGATGATACATTTGAGAAAACAAGCGAATATCTGGGAATGACCAACATTGCCAATGGCAAATCAAATATTTCGTATGTGCTATATGCACAGTATAGTAAATATTCAACAGATGATAATCCTATCATAGGAATTGGGATGTATTACCAAGGAGATACAATAAGCAAACGGGTTTACATAAAAAAAGTAAATCCTAAGCATGCAACGATGCTTGAAATGTTTGCCTTGTGTAGTTTTGCGGATGACAAAAATTTGTATGAAGGCGAGGCTGCAAACTCTTTCCAACAGCTGAAAGGATATACACATAATGCGGCAGTACATGGGATTTTTCAGAAGATAACACAGTATAAAGATTTTTGTAGTAAAAAGATAGATTGGGATTATGTGATTAATGCAGTAAAAGATGTCTATCTAGAGAAGGAAAGTTTTGATCAGTATCAGGAATGTTTGAAATTGATGGAGCTGTTTGATTATTTCTATGAAAAGTGCATAATATGATTCAAAATCCGCCAGTAGTCTTTGCTATTTGGCGGATTTTTGTATATACTGTGTATGTTAAGAAATAGAGTTATAGTCAATGCTGGTAACTATTTTTGGCAGGTCGAAGCACTTGTTATTAAGACCGTAAAATCATAGATTAAGAATGCTGGAAAAAGAATTTGTAAAGACGGGGGAATTAACAACATGAAAAAACACATAAAATACATCCTTCTTACGTTAGCGATTATTGTTGCATTAGGAATTACCTTCTATCAAAACCTTGATTATTTTTATGAAACGCAAGGAAATGCTTATAATATATTAGAAACAGCCTATGCAGGATGTTTAGGATATGAGGTAATAGAAGGACAGTATGAGGAAGGTACAACAACTTTTACGGTAATTGGAGAAGATTCGCAGTTTTATTTGTCAGGAATAGGAATGCAACAACCAATTGGTGGTATTGAGATAGCTTTAACAAAGCCATTTCCAGAAAATACACCGATTCCGGTGCAGATTTTTTATGTGGAAGCTGGGGAAAGTTATGCAGAGAAGCATTCTGTAAAGGGAGAGATAGAGCAAGGAAGAACAAATTGTGTTTTGCCAATTCCATTAGGTGAGTATACGAATCTTAGGATCGACATAGATGGTGACTTTACAGTAGATGGTATTTTGGCATATACCGAAGAAACCAAGATTACACCTGTTGTATCTAGTAGAACCGTAAAAAATTGTATGATGTATTTTCCTGCAATTATCATCGGATTTTGCTTGATTTTCTGGGCACATGGTGTAAAAGCAAAAGGAATGACAGCAAAAGCTTATGCAAAAGATATGTTTTTTGGACCTGAGGTAACAGCTACTAGACAGGTGCATTTGGATTATCTTAGAATCCTTGCAGCAGTTCTTGTTATTCTTGCGCACTGTTGTTCGCCAATGGTAGACTTGGCAGATGCAAGTTGGAAGAGACTAATTTTGGTATGTGGACTTAGTATTGGTTTATGCTGTAACTTGATTTATGTTATGCTTTCCGGTAACTTGCTTTTAACATCGACAAAGGAAGAAAAGGTTTCTGTCTTTTATTTAAGACGAGCTTCTAAGGTTATTATTCCGCTGATTGCCTATTATATGCTGTTATTGGTATTAGGAAAGGAAGTAAGTCTGTTGCCGCCGAAAAATATTGGGGCAGCGTTTAAGCGTATTATGACTGGTGCACCAGATGTAGGACCACATTTGTGGCTTATTTATACGATTATTGCGTTGTATTTTGTAACGCCATTTTTCCGTGTTATGGTACAGAATCTGAGTACGAAGATGTTATTTGCATTGGCAGCAGTAATTTTAGTATTAAATGCATTGACAATGTATCTTCCATTATTTGGTATGAGTTTTGGAGCGATGAGTTTTCTTTCCGGTTGGGAAGGTGTATTTTTGCTTGGATATATCATAACACGAAAGAAATGCCGTAAGCACGATAATAAGATAATAGGTATTGGCCTGATAGCACTTGTGATTACGATAGGAGTGGTATTTTTAGATTCTACCAAGATGAATTATGTATATAACAATGCACTTACTTTAATCTTGGTATCCTGTGCGATTTATGCGATATTCTTAAAGTTTCAGGACAAATTTGTGGGAAAGAGTAACCTTATTGTCAGAATGTGCTCCAAGTATAGTTATGCTATCATTTTGATACATTGGTATGCGTTGTTTGTAGTTGTACAGGGCAAGCTTCATATTACTGCATTGCGTTTTGGCTGTGTTGGTGGCATAGGAGCGACCGTTGTAGTTACATTCCTTGTATGCCTTGCAATGGGAATAATCTATGATAATACAGTAGTCATTGTATGCAATGTTTTATTTGAAAAAATTGTTGAAATGATTGGGAAAATGATGAATAAGAAAAACGACAATGAATCATTTGGTAGTAATCAGGAAAGTAATGAATAGTTTTAAGTAAAGTAAATATAATATAAGAAGAGAAAGAGTGAAAGAATGAGAAAAATTCTTTTGCTCTTTTTTATGTGATAGGAAATTGCTGTTGCGTAGTGGCAGTTAGACAAGAATTTCGTAAGAAATTCTTGCCAAAGTGCGTGCGCTGGCACGCACTATTTGTTCTTAGAAAACGAATTAGTTTTTTCTTGCAAAAGTGAATAGATTTTGTGAGATAGGCAATGCTACTAGTGAGGTGATGAGAATGAATAAACGCAATCAAAAACGTTCAGGTTTAAATAAGGAAAAGATGTCCGTTATTGCGGCATCCGCCTTTGTATTATCAGCTCTTACCCTGACTGGGGTATATATGGCAGCACAAAACAACTCGAAAACAGAGGAAAATCGAATAGACTTTGCGCAGCTGGAGCAACAACAGAATAAGGCAAAAACAGAAGATAATCTGGTAGCAGACGAGAGATTCACAAGAGATGATTATGCAGAGTTAAGTGAGAATAATGACATGGATGTAGATCCTAATTATATGGAAGTAAATTCCGGAGAAGTTGAAAATGACAGATACTCTCTTATTATGCAGGATGACGAAACTACACAAGAGCCAGAAGCAGAAATTGCAGTACAAGCACCTGTAGAAGAGGAAGCTAAGATTGTTGCACAGACTCCGTCTTTTCAAGAAGGTGATACCCTGCAGTGGCCAATTGCAGGAGAAGTGTTGTTAAATTATAGTATGGATAAAGCAATCTATTTTTCTACTATGCAGCAATATCGTTACAATCCATCTGTAGTCATTGCTGCAAAAGAAGGCGATACCATTACAGCAGCTGCAGATGCAACAGTAAAGAAGATTTACCATGATGTACAGACTGGTAATACCATTCTCTTTGACTTGGGAGATGGCTATGAATTGACCTATGGACAGTTAACAGACATTACATTAGAGGAAGGACAACAGGTTAAAGCAGGAGATGTGGTAGGAAAAGTTGCAGCACCAACTATTTTTTATTCCGTAGAAGGAAGTAATGTGTATTTTAAGATGACAAAGGATGGAGAACCCGTGAATCCTTTGGAAATGGTAGAGTAAACAAGTGTTATTGCTTGAAAATGCAATCATTCACCCTATGAGGGCAAGCAGCAATACAAACGAGGACACTTTTACGGGGAGTATTCTTGCCAAAGATGGTAAGATTATGGAAGTGTCCTCGCAGCTTACGCTGCCTGACTCAGCAGACTGTGAAAGAATAGATGTAAATCATCAGCATGTGTATCCCGGGTTTATAGAAGCTCATTGTCATATGGGAATTACAGAAGAAAAAAAGGGAAAAGAGGGCGATGATTGTAATGAGATGGTACATCCGATTACACCAATGCTTCGGGCAATTGATGCAATCAATACCATGGATGCAGCCTTTCACGATGCAGTAAGAGCTGGAATCACAGCAGCCATGATTGGCCCAGGCAGTGCGAATGTTGTAGGAGGTCAGTTTGCTGTGGTAAAAACCAGCGGTAGACGAGTCGATGATTTGATTGTCAAGACACCGGCTGCGATGAAGGTTGCCTTTGGAGAAAATCCAAAGACGAATTATGATAACATAGGTATTTCACCTGTAACTAGAATGGGGGTTGCTGGGCTTTTAAGACAGGAATTAACCAAAGCGTGTCAATATTATAAGAAAAGAGGACAAGTTGAGCCAGATTTTCATTATGAGGCATGGGTTCCTGTGTTGGAGAAAAAGATACCCTTAAAGGCACATGTGCATCGTGTGGATGATATTTTTACTGCGATTCGTATTGCAAAGGAATTTGACCTGTGTATGACGCTTGATCATTGTAGTGAGGGACATCTGATTGCCGAGGAATTGGCAGCAGAAGGATTTCCGGCTATCGTAGGACCTGACCTTGCCAGTCGTAATAAGATTGAAGTACAGAATATGGCATTTAAAACAGCTGGTGTTCTTGCCAAGGCAGGCGTGTTGGTAGCGATTACCACGGATCATCCGGTGTCACTTATTCAGTCATTGCCACTTTGTGCAGGCTTAAGTGTAAAAGCCGGGTTGCCTATGCAGGAGGGGCTTCGTGCAATTACTATAAATGCAGCAAGAATTTGCGGTGTGGCAGACAGAATGGGAAGTATTGAAGCGGGAAAGGATGCAGATTTTGCAATTTTTGATGGTAATCCCATGGAAGTTTTTACGAATACTTTGTTGACAGTAATTGATGGAAAAATCGTTTATCGAAACGAGAATACAAAGACTTTACTTGCAAACAAAATGCGTGTACAATGAGATGATAGCGGCTAGTGCAAGCTACTGAGCTTGTACTATTTTATGTAATAGGAAAGTGCTGTAGCGTAGTGGCAGTTAGACAAGAATTTCGTAAGAAATTCTTGCCAAAGTGCGTGCGCTGGCACGCACTATTTTTAACATGGTAAGAGGACGAAAATATGGGAAAACAAGTAGGCTGTCTTTTGCTTACAATGGTGATTCTTTTGGTTGGGTGCGCGAGCGGGCAGAATAGTCAGATGCAATCGGATGTAATTCAGGAGTCAGATACAAAGGAAAAGATGGTAGAAGAGGTATATGCAGTGGAACAACCGATGCTTTCGGGGGAGATTACCTTCGAACTTCCAATGAGTATAGTAAGAGCTATGGTTGATCGCAATGGGTATGTGCCGGATAGAGAGAAGTATGTGCTTTTCATAGGAGATCATATATCAGGTGAGTTTCGCGTGGTTCGGGAAGGTGACTGGAAGGTTGTTTATACTGGAATTGTGCAGAGTAGTGAGACACAGGGGGATTCCCGGTATGTGAATATCGGAATAGGCGATTTTTCGGATGTGACGGAACCAGGGAGTTATTACATAGAACAGGGGCAGGTAGGAAGATCTTATAGTTTTACAATATCAGAAAATGTATATGAACCGATTTTTCAGGGCTTGATTGAGAACATGTTGACAGAGTTACCAGCTACAGAAGAGGTTACAGCTGCTGATATTTGTGATGTGAGCTTTGGTATGCATTCTATGATGCTGGCTTTGCAGTGTCATGGTGGTCTTTTTGAAAAGGACAATAATTTGGTCACGAAGCTGTTAGAGCTTGCAGAATGGTTGATGAGCTTTCAAGATAAAAAAAATGGAAGCATGTTTGGAGATTATGAGGCAACAGCAGCTTTTTGTGGCGTATTGACACAGAGTGCGGCGACTTTTGGTAAATACGATGCGGATGTTGCCAAGGATTTTACCGCTGCTGCAAAAAATGCATGGCGTTGGATGGAAAAAAATGTCGATATGGCAAGGGAATATCCATCCGCACAGTTTTATGCATCTGCACAGCTTTATAAGACAAATGGAAGTTTGGAGTATAAGAAAACCATAGAACAGTATTTAGAAACAAGAAAAAAGCGGATTACAGAAGATAGATTTGCTTTTTATGGTTCTGTAATTTACTTAAATACGATTAAGGGAACGAATCGGGATTTATGTACGAAGATTATGCAAGAGCTTGTTGATGAGACGGAAGAGATAAGTCGTAAAACAAAGGAAAATCCGTATCTCATTTATAGTAATGATATAGAGAAGAATCTACAGAAGGTTTTGCTCATTTGCTTTGTGGATTATATTACGCCAAGTAATGAATATGCAGTGATTATAGAGAATACATTACATTATCTGTTGGGAAGAAATGAGACAGGAGGACGGTATTTGAATGAGGCAGGAGGATGGATTGCTTCGGACATTACGTCAGGAAAAACAATGGAATGGGATGGCATTCTGTTATTCTGTCTTAGTGATTTGCTAAATACGGCAGCAGATGATGTAAAATAAGAAAGGTAAGGTGGATAGGAATGAAAATTGTAGTTTTAGCAGGAGGAATCAGTACAGAACGTGACGTATCGTTGGTAACAGGTTCTATGATATATAAGGCACTTGTAAATAGAGGGCACGAAGTAGTGTTATTGGATGTTTATCTAGGATATGAAGAAGAGAATTATAGCGATATTTTCTCTATTAAGAGAGACTGGAGTGAGAAAATAGGCGCTATTAGCAGTCAGAATCCGGACATTAGTCAGGTAAAGGCAATGAGAAAGGATAATCCGGAGTGTGCGATAGGACCTCACGTTATTGATATCTGTTCTCAGGCAGATATTGTCTTTCTTGCACTTCATGGTCAGAATGGTGAAGATGGTAAGATTCAGGCTATGTTTGATTTGTTGAATATTAAATATACAGGTACGAATTATTTGTCCAGTGCACTTGCTATGGATAAGGCCATTTCCAAGGAGTTTTTTGTAAAATATGATATACCGACACCAAAGGGAATTACTTTGGTAAAGGGAGAGCAGGTGAATTGGAGCAGTTTTCCTTGTATTGTAAAAGTTAATTGTGGTGGTTCAAGTGTAGGTGTTTATAAAGCAAACAATTCGAAAGAATTGACAGATGCTTTGGAAGAGGCATTTTCCTTTGAAGATAGAGTTTTGATAGAAGAATTTATTGAAGGAAGAGAATTCTCAATAGGCGTGATTGATGGAAAAGCATTACCAATTATTGAAATTGCGCCAAAGGTAGGTTTCTATGATTATAAAAACAAGTATCAGGCTGGTTCTGCCATTGAGACTTGCCCGGCAGAATTACCGGAGCACGTTACATTTGCGATGCAGGAAAGCGCGGAGAAGGTGTATGAAGCGTTAAGACTTTGCACTTATGCAAGAATCGACTTCCGTATGGATAGTAACTATAATTTCTATTGCCTTGAGGCAAATACTTTACCGGGAATGACTCCAACTTCCCTGTTACCACAGGAAGCTGCGGTAATAGGCATTGATTTTGAAGGGCTTTGTGAGAAAATCATAGAGATTTCTATGAATAAATATAATTAGATTTTTCATCGTAATTGTGAAAGGTATGGTCTGAGATATGAAAAACATGACATTACATAATATTGCAAAGGCTGTAGGAGGAAAACTGTTTTGCGCAGAGGGAAAAGAGCATCAGGAAGTAAAGGGTGTTGTACTGGATTCCAGAAAGGTAGAGCAGGATTTTCTCTTTGTGGCTACGGTTGGAGAACGTGTGGATGGCCATAGCTTTATCGAGCAGGTTTATGAAAAGGGTGCGTTATGTGTTATTTGTGAGAAAGCACCGCAGAATCCTAGTGGAGCTTATATTTTAGTAGAAAGTAGCTTCCAAGCGTTAAAAGATGTTGCGAAGTTTTACCGTGAGAATTTGGATATAAAAGTAGTTGGAATCACAGGTAGTGTAGGAAAGACTAGTACCAAAGAGTTTATTGCAAGTGTATTGGAAAGTCATTATAAAGTGCTTAAAACAGAAGGAAACTTTAACAATGAAGTAGGTCTTCCGCTTACAGTGCTTCGCATTCAAGAGGATACAGAAGTTGCTGTTTTAGAGATGGGAATTAGTGACTTTGGAGAAATGCATCGTCTTAGTGAAATTGCGCAACCCGATATTTGTGTAATTACCAATATTGGACAGTGCCATTTGGAAAATCTTGGAACAAGAGATGGTATTCTGAAAGCCAAAACAGAAATCTTTGATTTTATGAAAGCAGATGGAAGTGTTTGTCTGAATGGAGATGATGATAAATTGATTACTGTTCAGAATGCAAAAGGAAATGCACCGATTTTCTTTGGGAGAAATGAAACACATGCGATTTATGCGTCAGATTGTGAAAATCAGGGATTAGCTGGAAGCAAGGTTGTTATTCATAGAGAAGGTAGAAGTTTTACTGTGGAGATTCCACTTCCTGGTGAACACATGATATATAATGCACTTGCAGCAACAGCGGTTGCTACTATGCTTGGGCTTTCGGATGAGGAGATTCAGAAAGGTATTGCAGCGGTCGAACCAGTTGGTGGTAGAAGTCATATTATTCGAAATGAAAAAGTTACGATTATTGATGACTGCTACAATGCAAATCCAGTTTCCATGAAAGCGGCTGTGGATTTATTGACGATGGCTAATTCAAGAACAGTTGCTATATTAGGTGACATGTTTGAACTTGGTAGTAACGAAAAGAAACTGCATTATGAGGTGGGAGCTTATACGGCAGAAAAAGGAATTGATATGATTCTCTGCGTTGGAGATTTATCAAAGAATATATATGAAGGTGCACTATCTGTGAATGATTCCACAAGTAAGGTATGTCATTTTGTGGATAAAGCTACATTATTGGAGCAACTTGGTGGATTATTACAGGTTGGAGATTCTGTATTAGTGAAAGCATCTCATGGAATGCATTTTGAGGAATTACTTGATAAAATATTATGTGTTATTGAAAAAGAATAGAAAACAAAGATATTAAAAAACCAGAGCATGCCTAAAAACATTACTCTGGTTTTTGATTTGTCAATTAGAAAAATATCTGCTTCTAATGATGGAGTTTACACAGATTTGCGATGAAATTACACAAGTTCTTTATTCTTGAAATAAGTATCACTAATGAGCTTTTGGAAGTAAGCACCGGGTTTCTTTTTGTATTCATCGGGAAGCTCATTTAGATAAACAGGCTTTCCGTACTCAATAATGACATGTGCCTTTTTGATACGCGGACTGTGATCTTCAAAGATAGCAGCGCTGTTGTTAATTGTCATTGGAACAATGGGAACGCCAGCTTTTGAAGCTATTTTAAAGCTACCATCGTGAAATTCAAGGAAGGTATCAGGTTCTTTGTTTCTAGTCCCTTCTGGGAAAATACAAATAGAAATTCCATTTTTTAACTTTTCGATAGCTGATAAGATGGTTTTCATGCCTTCTTTGATATTGTCGCGATCAAGGAAAAGGCAATGAAGTAGCTTCATCCATGCACTAAGCATTGGAATTTTCTCCATCTCCTTTTTAGAAATATATCCTGTTAATCTTGGAACTTTTGGATAAGTCAGGATGATGTCAAAGTAGCTTCTGTGATTTCCAACATACATAACAGGAATATCCTTTGGAACATTTTCCAGACCGATATAATCAACTCTGGTACCAGCGGTAAAGATACAACAACGAAATGCCCACTTAACGATGGCGAGAGAAGATTTATCTCGTAATTCAGGATTGAACTTACCAATAAGATGCTCTATGCCTCTGAGCGGAAGGGTTAAGATCAGGAATAATACGAGAAAAGTGAGGGTTAAAATGAATCGAATCATAAGATACTCCTTTAAAAATAATTCATGTAATTATTCAGTACCTTCATAATTACAATGCAAAAATCCATCTTAAATTGCTTTGCAATGGGATTTTTGCTTGCTTAATTTACATTTTTCACGGCATACGCAGTGAATGCGTATGCCTACTGAATAGTTACTAATTCTTATATAAATTATATAGAAATTATTTTATAAAAGCAACCAGAATGGAATAAGTTTGTATTTTCTATAATAGGATATAAACATAGAAAGTAGAATGTAGTTAGAGAAGGTAGGAGAAGATATGAGTTTAACAAAGTGGATGAAGAAAATGGTAGTTGTTCTATTTGTAATAATGAGTATGTGTGGATGTGCTACCGAGGATAAGATGGATGCAAAGCTTCGAGATTTGGAATTTACCGTTGTAGCAGAAGAGGAGCAACCGGAAGCATTGGTGGAGGTAATAGAACAGAAAAAAAGTAGTTCTTTTCAAATTAGTTATACATTAGGAGAAGATTTATATCTTGCCATAGGATATGGAGAACAACAGACAGGAGGATTTAGCATTTCTGTTGATGAACTCTACGAAACAGAGAATAATATTGTAGTAAATACGACACTGCTTGGACCATCTGCAGATGAGCAGGTTGTGCAAGGTATTACCTATCCATATATTGTAATAAAGACAGAACTATTGGATAAGGATGTAGATTTTCGTTAGCAGATAGGATATACTAAAGAGAAGATGCTGCTGGAATGGAGTGAACAGTAGCAATAGGAATAAGAGAAAGAAAGTAACTAGGAAAATATGGAATAGTTACAAAAGAGGGATCAATATGCTGTGGATAAAAAACGGTAGGGTGATAAATCCTGAGACAAAATATGATGAAAGAGTAAATATTCTGATTAATGAAGGAAAAGTTTCAAAAATAACCTCAAAAACTATAAATGAATTGTTAAATGAAGTGAAAAATTGCAAAATGGATGAAATTCAGACGATAGATGCGGAAGGATATATTGTTGCACCAGGACTTGTGGATGTGCATGTGCATTTCCGTGATCCGGGCTTCACATACAAGGAAGACATAGAGACAGGAGCAAGAGCTGCGCTTAAGGGCGGATTTACTAGTGTGGTACTGATGGCAAATACAAAACCAACGGTAGATAATGAGGAAACCTTAACTTATGTATTGGAAAAAGGGGCAAAAACGGATTTACATGTTCATAGCTGTGCAGCTGTCACCAAGGGGCTTGGCGGAAAAGAAATGGTTGATATGGATATGCTTTTAGCTAAGGGAGCAGTTGGATTTACAGATGATGGGATTCCTATTATGGATGAGGAATTGTTAGAGACTGCAATGAAGAAAGTAGCAGAGCTTGGAGTTCCAGTCAGCTTACATGAAGAGGATGCGTCTCTGATTACGAATAATGGTATTAATAGGGGAAAGGCATCGGAGCATTATGGTATTGGTGGTTCGCCAAGAGAAGCAGAGATTTCTTTGATTGAAAGAGATTTAGAAGTAGCATTAAGAACGGGTGCTATTTTAAATGTACAGCATATTAGTTCTAAGGAAGGTGTAGAGCTTGTAAGACAAGCAAAGAAACGTTCTGATAAGGGAAATATTCATGCAGAAGCAACACCACACCACTTTAGTATGAATGAAGAAGCTGTAATTAAGCATGGAACACTGGCAAAGATGAATCCACCATTGCGTGAAGAGGCTGACAGAAGGGCGATTATTGAGGGATTAAAGGACGGAACAATTGATATTATTGCAACTGATCATGCACCTCATAGTGCGGAAGAAAAGGCAAAGCCTATTACAGAAGCGCCAAGTGGAATTATTGGATTGGAGACGGCATTGTCTCTTGGAATTACGAATCTGGTTCAAACCGGCGAGCTTTCCATGTCTGAGCTTTTAGCGCCAATGACTTGTAATCCTGCAAAAATGTATCATTTAAATGCAGGAACCATAGAAGAAGGAAAACCAGCAGATATCGTAATTTTCTCTTCTGATGAGGAGTGGACGGTAGGAGATTATGAATCGAAGTCAACGAATTCTCCGTTTACCGAAATGAACCTAAAGGGTGTTGTGAAGTATACTATTGTGGATGGTAAAATTGTGTATACCCAGTCATAAAGAAAGAGGCTACGAAAACAAAAGAAAGAAACTGTACATGTTTTTTCCTATATGTTAAGATTACATATAGGAAAAATATGTACTTTTTCAAGTAATAGGAAATTGCTGCAGCGTAGTGGTAGTTAGACAAGAATTTCGTGAGAAATTCTTGCCAAAGTGCGTGCGCTGGCACGCACTATTTTCAAATATTAGGAAATTGCTGTAACATAGTGGTAGTTAATAAAGAATTTGCGGAGCAAATTCTTTGAGTGATTGCCGCTGGGCAATCACTTTTTTATTATAGGAGGAATATCGTGAATCAGAAGAGAAAAGAAACTGCAGTTGTGTTCAGACAGGAACTGCTTGCAGAAGGAATCTATGATATGTGGATTGAGACAGGTCTTGCAAAACAGGCAAAGCCGGGACAGTTTATCAGTGTCTATACGCAGGACAAGTCTACATTACTTCCACGACCAATTAGTATTTGTGAAGTGGACAAGGAAAACAACAGACTTCGCATCGTTTATCGTGTAGTTGGTAAAGGAACGACAGAATTTGCAGCATATCGTGCAGGCAGTAAAATAGATATTTTAGGAACCTTGGGAAATGGTTTTCCAATCGAAGAAGTGGCAGGAAAACGCGTATTCCTTATGGGAGGCGGAATTGGTATTCCACCTATGTTAGAAACAGCAAAACAGCTGTGTGGTAAGAGTGCAGAGACGAATATCATTGTAGGATACCGAAATGATGACATTTTCCTGAAGAAAGATTTAGAAAAATATGGAAATGTATATATTGCAACAGAAGATGGAAGTGTCGGAACAAAGGGTAATGTTATGAACGCCATTGAGGAAAATGGTTTAGAAGCAGATGTTATCCTTGCATGTGGTCCAATGCCAATGCTTCGTGCAATTAAGAAATATGCGGAGGAACACAACATTACTGCATACATTTCCTTAGAAGAGCGTATGGCATGTGGTGTAGGAGCATGTCTTGGTTGTGTAGTAAAGACAAAAGAAAAAGACCATCATTCTCATGTAAACAATGCAAGAATCTGTACCGATGGTCCTGTATATCTGGCAAGTGAGGTGGAAATCTAATGAAAAATACAAAAGTTACCATTGCTGGTGTAGAATTTAAAAATCCTGTTATGACAGCGTCCGGAACCTTTGGCTCTGGTATGGAATATTCTGAATTTGTTGATTTGAATTGTCTTGGTGCCGTCGTGACAAAAGGTGTTGCCAATGTACCATGGGAAGGAAATCCAACTCCAAGAGTACAGGAAACCTATGGTGGAATGCTTAATGCGATTGGCTTACAGAATCCGGGAATTGATGTGTTTATCGAAAGAGATATTCCATTTTTAAAACAGTTTGATACCAAGATTATTGTTAATGTATGTGGAAGAACAGCGTCAGATTACGTTGAAGTTGTGGAAAAGTTAGGAGACCAGCCGGTTGATATGTTGGAAATCAACGTTTCCTGTCCTAATGTAAAGCATGGTGGAATTGCTTTTGGACAGAATCCTGACAGTCTTTTTGAGATAACAAAGGAAATCAAAGCAAAGGCGAAACAGCCAATTATTATGAAGCTTTCTCCAAACGTAACGGATATTACAGAGATGGCAAAAGCAGCAGAAGCAGGTGGAAGTGATGCGTTATCTTTGATTAATACCATTACTGGTATGAAGATTGATATTCATAAGAGAGCTTTTGCATTGGCGAATAAAACAGGCGGACTTTCTGGTCCAGCGATTAAGCCGGTAGCTGTCAGAATGGTATATCAGGTGGCTAATGCAGTAAACTTACCGATTATTGGTATGGGTGGAATTGCAAATGCAGAGGATGCGATTGAATTCATGATGGCAGGAGCAACTGGTGTTGCCGTTGGTGCGATGAATTTTGTGAATCCATATACAACCAAGGAAGTAGTAGATGGAATCGAAAGCTATATGGATCGTTATGCAATTGAAAACTTAAGCGATATTATTGGCTGTGTAAAATAGAATGAATTAGTATCATAATCATGAACGGATTGTGGTATATTAAGACCTCTACGGGAATAGAATGGAGTAGGAAACAAAACAACATTCTAATTGTTCCGGGAGGTCTTTTTTATGGAGCTGATGAAAAAGAGTATTTATACGGATAAGATAAAGGCAAAGGCTATGCTCCAGATTCCGCTGGAAGAGGATATTAATGTGTCAGATTCTAGACCGGATGTTGGAAGACTGGTGTTTACACGTGGCAGAGTCAAAATAGATGAAATCAAAACCGGTATGAACAAAATATGGGTAAAAGGAAAACTTTTGTTTCAGGTACTTTATGAAGCGGAGGGAAAAGAATCCGGTATGGCGGGCATGGAGGGAGAAGTTCCCTTTATGGAAGAAATCTATATGGAGCGGGTAGAGAGTCAGGATCGGGTAATATGTGAAAGTATGCTGGAGGATATGCGAGTAAATATGATTAACTCCAGAAAACTTAGTATTCAGGCAGTTATTTCTTTAACCCCTCGTGTAGAGGAATTGGTAGAGACCAAAGTATGTACTGGAATTGCAGACGTTCGAGTGCAGACAGAAAAAAATGGTATTTCAAGTATTGAAGGCGAACAGCTGGAATATCGAAGAAAACAACAGGAATATTTAGAAACCATTGTATGCAAAAGAGATTTGCTACGAATTCACGAAGAAAGCAGGGTAGGAAGTGCGCTTCCAGCAGTGGGTTCTTTGCTTTGGAAAAGTATAGAGGTTACACAGGTTGATTTTAAACCGTTAGAGGAAAAACTTGCTGTTTCTGGTGAAATGACTTTGTTTTTGGTTTATACTGAAGAGATGAGCGGGAAGATAAATTGGTTTGAAACAGCAATTCCTTTTAGCGGTAATGTGGAGTGTCAGAGCTGTAGAGAGAGTATGATAGCAGATGTTTCCTATGATGTTGGTCATGAAGAGATTATTGTTCGTGAGGATGCGGATGGAGAAGCAAGAATGATAGGTGTAGAACTTGCATTAGAGTTGGAAATGAAGCTACTTTGCAAGGAAGAAACACAGGTGATAGCAGATGTCTATGGTGTTTCATGTGAGGTTGAAACAATTACACAAAAAAATATTATGAGAAAATTACAACAGGATATGTATGTAGAAGAAAAATTTATACATAATACGAGATTAGAGGAAGCGCAGCCAAGACCTTTACAGCTTTGTCATAGTGATGCAAGACTGGAAATCGAAGATTGTAGCTTAGGCGAGGATGAGATTTTATGGAAAGGAACGATTCAAGTAAGGACACTGTATTTGTCGGATGAAGATGGAGGCGGCTTCCATGTCTTAGAGGATAGTGTACCATTTCAATTAACACGACAGGTGCTTGGTATGCAGAGGCAAGAAAAAGAGGTTATGGACCAAAGGTATACATTGAAACCGCAACTGACAAAGCTTCATGCCTCTTTAAAGGATGGTAATCAGATTGAATGGCGAGGAGTGATTCAGATACATATGCCTTTATATGATATCAATCAAGAGGATATGTTGGAAGAAATAGAAATAGGAGAGCTTGACAGTCAGAAGCTTGAAAAACTTCCGGGATTTGCTGTTTACTTTGTGAAAAAAGGTGATACCTTATGGCAGATTGGTAAGAAGTATTATGTGAGCGTAGAAAAAATAAAGGAAATGAATCAACTTACTTCGGATGAGATTAAGCCAGGAGATAAGTTACTCATTGTAAAAGCAGGAGAGATTGAGTAGGCATAAGCCTCTCAATCTCTCTATTTCGTATCGTATATTATTTTGCGATAACCGTTCCGTCTTCTGTTGTAGTAACGGTTTCTTCTTTGTTCGTTTTATCTGCGGGTGTCTTATCGGAGGTATCCTCTGTAGTAGTTTCGTTCTTCTTTGTCAGCTTGTCAAATTTCTCCATAACAGCGTCATAAGTCTTTTTTGATATTTCAGGAAGTTCTCCACCCCACTGCTTTTCAGCCTGCTTATAGCCCTTGATAAACGCTTCTTTCATATTCTCTAAAGCATCCGCATCATTGCCAGCAAGTGCAGTTGCAAAGGAAACAATACGGTCTGAGGTTTGGTTTACGCCCCAATAGCCATCTTCAGAAATGTCTTCCTGTGCTTTTTTCTTCGTTTCTTCATCTACTTCAAAGTCACCTTTGGCAAGAAATTTCCAAATATCAGTTGCTTGGCCAAATACAGAAGTCTGCTTGGAAAGCATGCTTTGAACAAGGTCAGTAAGCTGTGCCTGACGTTTTTCCTGATCAGCCTTGAGTTGCGCAACAATAGCTTTTCTGTCAGCTTCGCTAAGCTTTGTTTTGTCATAAACGGCTGCGGTATCATCTTGCTTTACGACTTCCTGCGTATTTTCAGCAGATTCTGTATCAACGGTTTTGTCTGTCTTGTCAACGTTTTCGGTTTTTTCTTTAGCGGTAGTGTTAGATGTGTACATATCGCTAATGTTATTGCTGTAAATTCCATTTACACTCATAAGTAACCCTCCTTGGTATCCAAAACTCTTTTTAAATTGATAGAATGTAACTATTCAGGTAGGTCGAAGCATTTACTGCTGAGACCGTAAGAAAATGATACAGAAAGCAAAAATCCCATCGCTGAAAGCGATCTTAAAAGGATTTTTGCATCGTAATTATGAAGGTACTGAATAATTACGATAGAGTATCTTGTAACGTATATATCGACAGGACAAAACGAAATGTTTATAGCATTTTCAAAAAATGTGAAAGAAATAAAAAAGTCTGCTACAAAAGTAAATGGTAACAGACTTTTCGTTTTATAGATTCAGTTTTGAAAGATTAATGGTGAACCCCGGATAAATATTTACTGGAATATCATCAGCAAAAGAGTATTCGTTCATATCATCGTCATCAAAAGTGTAAACAGTTACTCTGTTCTTATCCGAATCTACAATCCAATATTCACGAACTCCAGCAGTACGATATTTGAAAAGCTTAGTAGTGTAGTCCATACGTCTGCTACTTGGTGAAACAATTTCCACAATCCAGTCAGGAGCTCCAATACAGCCTTTATCATTCAGCTTGTTAGGATCACAAATAACACTGATATCGGGTTCTACATAGTTTCTATCATCTTCATTTAAGAATACAGCAAAAGGGGCAGTATAAGGCTTACATGAACCGTTGTTTGATTTGATATATTCTCGAATTGTTCCAAAGAGTTCACCAGAAATATCTTGGTGCTTTCTGCTTGGTGGCGCCATATAGTAGATGTTTCCGTCAATAAGTTCGGCTCTTTCTCCATCCGGAAGAGCATAAATATCATCGGTTGTATATATTTTTTCCTGTGGTAATGGCATAATAACACTCCTCTCCATTAAGTGTTTTATAAAAAAGATATCAATATATACAAAAGAAATCCGTATCTTTTGATATATAAAAAGAATAACATAGAACTTACTATTTTACCAGTATCTATGCGGTATTCGAGCCATTCAGATAACACATGATACACCTTGACGAAACAGCCACGATTGTATATAATTTAGAACAATCGATGTTTTGTATACAAGTTAGTGTGAAAAGGTATCGTTCATACTAACTTTATGACTGTGCAAGGTACTATAGCACTTGTAGAGTTTGTAGGTATTGGAAAGGTAAGGTAGTGAAGATGGATAAGATGCGCTGTGAAGCAAGAGCAAAGATTAATCTAGGGCTTGATATATGTGGTCGTTTGGATAATGGCTATCATCTCGTGAAGATGGTGATGCAAACGGTAGATATATATGATGTTTTGGAGTTTAAGAAATGCAAAGAGCCTGACATTATCTTATCTGTTGACAGTAGTGATACGCTAGGTGATATTACAAATAACCTTATTTTTAGAGCAGCAAAGCTTATGAAAGAGCATTATTCCATCAAGGAAGGTATTGAAATCTCGCTTAAAAAGAATATTCCGGTTGCAGCAGGGATGGCAGGCGGAAGCACCGATGCAGCAACAACAATGCTGGCGATGAATGAGTTATTTGAACTTGGACAGACCAAAGAACAGCTTATGGAATTGGCAGTAAGACTTGGTGCAGATATTCCATTTTGTATTATGGGAGGAACAGCGCTTGCGGAAGGTATTGGAGAGAAACTTTCACGTCTACCGGCACCACCAAAAGCTTATTTGTTAATAGCAAAGCCACCAGTGATGGTATCGACCAAGGAAGTATATGAGAGACTGGATGCTAAGGAGATTACATCTCATCCAGATATAGATGGCATTATCGGGGCACTAGAAGAGAAAAATCTTACTGGAATTACAGACCGTCTTGGCAATGTTTTAGAAACGGTTACGATAGAACTGTATCCTGTGATTGAAGAGATTAAGACTTTTATGAAGGAACAGGGAGCGATTAACGCATTGATGAGTGGAAGTGGTCCAACTGTTTTTGGTATTTTTGACAGCAAAGAAAGAGCAGAGAAAGCTGCAAAGGCATTAGAAAGTACGAAGATGGCAGCACAGATTCAGGTAACAGAGTTTTATAATGAAGATAAGAAAGGATACGATTCATGAGCATGGAAAACAGTTTTCAAGTAAATGCAGATGAATATTTGCCACTTAGAGATGTGGTATTTAATACATTGAGGCAGGCTATTTTAACAGGAGAGATGAAGCCGGGAGAGCGTTTGATGGAAATCCATCTTGCAAACAAACTCGGTGTTAGTCGAACTCCGATTAGAGAAGCAATTCGAAAGCTGGAACTGGAAGGGCTTGTTATTATGATTCCAAGAAGAGGTGCAGAGGTTGCGCAGATTACTTGGAAGAGTCTAAAGGATGTGTTAGAGGTTAGGAGAGCATTGGATGTACTTGCTATCGAACTTGCCTGTGACCGTATGACGCAAGAGGAACTTCAGCAGTTGTATCACGCTTGTGAAAAATTTGCAGAGGCAACCAAGACCAAAGATGCACGTGAGATAGCAGAAGCAGATGTGGCATTACATGATTTGATCGTTGCATCAACTAGAAATAACCGCCTTATTCAGTTGGTTAATAATTTAGCGGAGCAGATGTATCGTTATCGCTTTGAATATATTAAGGATTCTTCGCAGCATGAGAGACTGATTCAGGAGCATAATGACATGTATCAGAGTATTCTTCATAAAGATAAAGAATCGGCTGCAAAAGCAGTTCGTAAGCATATTGATAATCAAGAGGATGCGATTATCCGTCAGCTTCAGCTTGAAAGAGACAGTAAAGTATAATAGATTGTATATTTATGCTTTATTATGGACATACTTTCCATAAGATGGGAGGTATGAATAATGAAAAGAAGATATGAATATATAAAAACATTATTTGCAATGACAGGAATCTTATTATGGATTGGTGCGGTAAGTCCGGAAATCTTTGTAGAGGGTGGTATGGGCTGCATTAAAGATGAGAATGGAGAAGATCTAACTAGACAGGAAGCACAGGCATTGTTAGAAGATATATTATATGGAGAAGTGCCGATGGATGAGAATGTCATTGTATATAAGAGTAAAATACTGGAGTGGATTCAAGGCTCCTTGGAATAGTAGGGGACAGATATGACAAAAGAGGTATTAATAGCGATACAAGGACTGCAATTTGATGCAGAATCACAGAATGATGAAGAAATGGACAAAATTGAAAGTATTTATCCGGGAGAATATTATTTTCGGAGTGGCTCACATTATATTCTGTATGAAGAGCTTATGGAGGGGGAAGCAACTCCGATAAAAAATGTTATAAAGTTACGTGATAAGGAATTTACCCTTACTAAAAAAGGAATTATCAATACTCAGATGGTTTTTACTGAGGGTAAAAAGAATATGACAAGTTATGTAACGCCTTTTGGGAATATTATGATAGCTCTAGATACGGAAAAAATTGTAGTAGAAGAAACCGAACAAGAGTTGAAAATACATATTGATTATGGATTAGAGGCAAATTATCAATATATTGCGGACTGTCAGATTACAGTAACGGTTAGTGCAAAAAAAGAATAAAGGTAACTATTCAGTACAGGTCGAAAGAGACCGTAAGAATATGATTCAGGAGTGAGCAAATCCCATCAGCAAAGCTGATTTACAATGGATTTGCGAATCGTAATTATGAAGGTACTGAATAATTACGAATAAAGTGCAAAAAAAGTCGATGTCAGAATAATGACATCGACTTTTGTGTTGATTATTTTAATGGCTTTGCACCGGCTTTTTCCTGCATCTTTTCGACCCAAGCCTTGAATTTTCCTTTTTTCTTGGCAGGAGTCTGATTCAATCCACCTCTTAAGCCCTTTACATCTGTGATATAGATACCACTTACAGTAGCTTTGACTTCTTTCTTAACAGGAATGCTGTCAAAGATAGCGCCATCAGCAATTAAGGACATAACTTGTGGTCCAACCTTTGCCTTAACAATAGGGAATTTCGCTCCTCTTAGGTACTTTGGTGTCTGTTCCAGAACAGCAGCCGGAAGTCCGGAATCTTTTAGTTTCATCTTCTTTTTATCGATGATAAGCATGTTAACCGTCTGTTTTGCTGCTTCAATTTGTGCCTGCTGTGCAGCCTGCTTCTTCTGAGCTTTTTTCCCTAGAAAATATAAAGCAACAAGGGCAATAACAAGAACAACTAAAATAATCAGTAATACTTTTGCAAATGTACTCACGCCAAACCTCCTACAAATCATTCAAAAAACTTGAAGATTTTACCTTACAATCATAAGAAATTGTACCATTAATTAGGCAAAAGCGCAAGAAACACTTTCCATTTAGCAGCAATGAAAGGTAAATTTATCTATAGCCTGCCTTTTCAGCAAAACCAAACATATGTTTTGCACTTGCGATAAAACACAAAAGTTATCCACATCCTATAGTTATAGTTATCCAATTTTATTTTTTTGTGGAAAACTT
>JAFSCH010000129.1 GCA_017436865.1 Lachnospiraceae bacterium | reverse complement strand
TGGTACGAATTTCACTTATGAAATGAGAAAGCTGCCGGGAGCAACTTTTATGGTAACAGCAGGTGCAGATATTTATAAGGCAGACGGTACAAAAGTGTATAACAAGGGCGATGTGATTGCAGAAAACCTTGTGACCGGAACGGACGGACAGGTGGTGCTTACAGACCTTCACTTAGGAACTTATGTGGTAACGGAGACAAAGAGTATTGACGGTTATACTATCAATACCACTCCGCAGACTGTAAAGATTGAGTACAAGGATCAGACCGTAAATGTGCAGTACGAAGCAACTACCATTCAGAATGCAAGACAGAAAGCGGAAGTATCTGTTGTAAAGCAGGATTCCGAGACAGAAAATCCTCTTGATGGCGGTAAGTACACTCTTTATGCCGGAAATGACATTAAGAATTATGCAGGACAGGTCATTGTGACAAAAGGTACTGCATTACAGACCGTAACAACAGGAGAAGATGGAAAAGCAGCTTACACATTGGATTTACCGATTGCAAACAGCTACTACATTTCTGAAACGCAGGCTCCTTACGGATATATCAGAAACAGTAGTGATGTTTACAGTTTCAACTTCAATTACCTTTCTGAAACAACACCAAAGGTAACCTTTGCTCATACTTTTG
Source organism: Lachnospiraceae bacterium (assembly GCA_017436865.1). Taxonomy (GTDB): domain Bacteria; phylum Bacillota; class Clostridia; order Lachnospirales; family Lachnospiraceae; genus COE1. The sequence continues at coordinate 5,618 of JAFSCH010000129.1, read as the reverse complement.
AGAATGACCGTACCACAGCAAAAATCCATATTTTTAAGATGGATAAGGAAACTTGTGTAGCCATTCCACAGGGCGATGCGTCTTTAGAGGGTGCTGTATATGGCTTATATGCCCGCAATGACATTGCTCATCCTGACGGAGCAACAGGCGTGGTATTTAAGGCAGGGGATTTGATTGCCACACTTACCACAGACAAGTATGGTGAGGCAGAGGTAGATAACCTTTATCTCGGTAATTACTATGTAAAAGAAATTACTCCTTCTGAGGGTTATCTCTTGGATGAGGAGGAGCATGATTTGGTGTGTGATTATGAGGGAGACATGGTTGCAGAGGTTTCCAGAAGCACAACTTCTATGGAACAGGTAATCAAGCAGCCTTTCCAGTTAATCAAGGTTTCTGACAATGGAGAGGATACCGAAGCACCTTTGCTTTCAGGGGCAGGATTTACAGCCTACCTTAAATCTTCATTATCCGTAAAGGAAGATGGAAGCTATGATTTTGCGTCCGCAACACCTGTTATCATCGGTGCAGACGGAAAGACAGAAATTTTCTCTGATGAAAAAGGTCATGTTGTATCCATTGCAATCCCTTATGGAACTTATGTGGTGATTGAATCTACAACACCTCATAACATGGAAACAATCAAGCCTTTTGAGGTAAAGATTACAGAGAATAATCCTACAACACCTCAGATTTGGAGAGTGTTCCTTGACCGTGAGTTTACTGCAAAGCTCCGTGTCATTAAGAAGGATGCAGATACCGGAATGACAGTTCTTATTCCGAATACAGAGTTTAAGATTTTCAATATGGATACCAATGAGTATGTGGAAATGATTACAACCTATCCTTCAAAGGAAACACACACTTCATTCTTTACAGACGGTGACGGAGATTTGATTTTACCGGATGTATTACCTCTTGGCACTTACCGTATTGAGGAAGTGGCAGCTCCTTATGGTTATGTAATCAATGATGAGTATGTGACCGTAATGGTAGATACAGATACCTTCTATGAAATTGATCCTGACACTTACGAAGCAATCATTACAGTAGACTATGTGGATGAGCCTGCTGTTGGTGAGCTTACTGTGGAAAAGAAGGGAGAAGTATTAGACGCATACAAGGGTGGTCTGTTTGCAAATTCTGAGGAAAAGGAATTTGTCTACAAGGAAGGCTCCCTTGCAGGTGCAAAGTTTGAAGTATATGCGGCAGAGGATATTTTCACAGCCGATATGCAGGTAGATGAAAACGGAAACAGAACGAAGTATTATTCCGCAGGGGACTTGGTGGCAACAATTGTTACCGGGGAAGATGGAAAGGCAACTCTTTCCGACTTACCATTAGGAAGTTATAAGGTTGTGGAAGTAGAAGCACCTTATGGATATGTATTAAACAAAGAGGAGCAGGTAGTGACATTTGCTTATGTGGATGATAAGACTCCTGTGATTTATGAAAGCGTAACTTTTGCAAATGACAGACAGAAGGTTGATTTATCTGTTGTGAAGATGGATAAGGAAACAGAACTTCCTATTGCGGGTGCTGAGTTTGGTTTGTACGCAAAAGAGGATATTTTCAATGTGGACGGAGAAATCATCATTGAAAAGGACACTTTACTTGAAGTGGCAGTATCCGGCACAGACGGTAAGGTAGAGTTTGTTAAGGATTATCCTCTTGGCGCTTACTACGCAAAGGAAATCAAAGCCCCTCTTGGCTATGTATCTTCTGAGGAAATCGTGGATTACAATGCAGCTTATCAGGGACAGGATGTAAAAGTCGTTAAGCTGGAGTCTGAATTTGTAAATACACCTACTACGGTGGAAATCACAAAGACAGACATTACAAGCGAAGCCGAATTATCCGGTGCAACTCTTACTGTAACTGACAGCAAGGGAAATGTGGTTGATACATGGACTTCCGTAGCAGGAGAAGCACATGTAATCAAGAGACTCCATGCAGGAGAGGTTTATACACTTCGTGAAGAATTTGCTCCTTATGGATATTTGCAGGCAGAGGAAATCCAGTTTACTATTTCTGATACAGAAGATGTTCAGTATGTGGAAATGCAGGATGAAGTACCAACCGGAACTATTGTTATCAATAAGGATGGAGAGTTTTTAACAGACATCAATCTCATTAAGGGACATTGGTATGATTTTGTATTTGATTACTTCAAGAAGTCCCTTGCAGGTGTAACCTTTGAGGTTTATGCAGCAGAGGATATTGTAAGCCCGGACGGACTTAATACGGTTTACTATGCAAAGGAGACCCTTGTTGCAGAAATCGTAACAAATGATAAGGGTATTGCAAGCATTGAGAATCTTCCATTAGGTAAGTATTATCTTATCGAAACAAAGACTTTAGAAGGATTTGTATTAGACAGCGAGCCTATTATGGCAGACTTATCTTATGTGGATCAGTATACCGAAGTGGTTTATGCAGGTATGGAAGTAACCAATGCAAGACAGAAGGTGCAGGTAACTGTAATTAAGACAGATGCAGAGACTAAGAAAGAGCTTGAAGGAGCAATTTTTGGTCTTTATGCGGCAGAGGACATTGTAAATGCAGACGGTAAAATTATCGTTGCTAAAGATACCCTTGTGGAAAAGGCTGTGACAGGTACAGATGGTAAGTGTGTATTTGTGAGTGACCTTCCTCTTGGACAGTATTATGTGAAAGAGATTGAAGCACCAAAGGGATATGTATTGAATGAGGAAATCTTTGTATTAGACGCTTCTTATCAGGGTGATGATGTGAAGGTTATTGAGTTGGAAGCTGCTTTTGCAAACTATCCTACAAAGCTTGAAATCTCCAAAACAGATATTACCGGGGAATATGAGTTAAAGGGTGCAACCCTTTCCATTATCGACAAAGACGGTAATGTAGTGGAAACATGGAAGTCTGACGGGGAGACTCACATTACCTCGCGTATTCCTGTTGGAGAGTATATCCTTCGTGAAGAAGCAGCTCCTTATGGTTATAAGATTGCTAATGAAGTGAAGTTTACTGTGGAGAACACAAAGGAAATCCAGAAGGTATCCATGAAGGACGAGCTTGTAAGCGGTAAAATCATCATTGAGAAAACCGATGAAGTGACAGGCAAGGGCATTGCAGGTGTAGAATTTGAAATCCGTGATAAGGACGGTAAGGTAATTGAGACACTTGTAACAGACAAGAATGGTCACGCAGAGTCTAAGGAACTTCCGATTGCTGTATTTAAGGATGGCAATTTCGTAGAGGATATTAAATACTTTGTTGTGGAAACAAAAGCGGCAGAGGGTTATATCCTTGACAGCACACCTCACGAGGTAGTGTTGCAGTACGATGACGAAGCTCCGGAGGTTGTAACTTATACACTCAGCTTAACAAACAAGCCTACGGAACCGAAACTCCCTCAGACCGGAGATAACATGAATGGATGGTTATTTGCAGGTGCAGGACTTGCTGTTATTTTAGCAGGTGTATTTGTGTGGAAAAAAAGAAAATTGTAATGGATTAATAAAATCATAGGTGTTATAATGAAGATGGGAGATTTTCCCATTTTCATTATAACGATTTGGATTAAAATGATGCGATATAGTAGAAATATATGTATGACTATGGGAGGTATCATGAAAAGAACAAAATTAAAGAGAAAAGTATTATTTGACATTACAAAAGATAGAGATGATATAGTATACGATTTTAAGATGGCACTTATAAATTGGGAGAAATTTTATAATAAGCCGAATACAAATAAATTAAAAATGGCATTAGGTGTTGATGACATTGTTAATGTTAAATTAGAGATATTAGATAATGCGGAAGAAACTGATGAGACTTTACGTTTATATGTGTACAAGACAAAAAATTGTCATATTCATTCTGTAAAAGAGAAGCAGTTTTCACATGCATTGCAGGTGTCATTGGGTAACGAAGGAACAAGAAAAAATTGGGTTGTGGCAGAGGAAGGATTCACAGCAAAAGTGTTTCCTGATAGTAAGGAAATGCTCATTAATCTGGCTGAAGATATTGTGCTAGATATGCAGATGTTTTACTTTTATGGTTATGAAAAAGAGTTTTATGATGTAGAATCACGTAAAGAATTTTCAAGACAAAAAGTTATGTTTCTAATGCAAAAAAATGTATATAGTTATTTAGGAAATATTGAAGATGCAGAATATGTTTCGTTTGCATCATTTTGCAGAAGTGATGACAGGAAAATTGATTTTCAGGAATATAAAGAGCTTTGGCGAATGTTTGATATTTACTTAAGGCATGTGCTAAATGAGAGTAATGTTGAAGATAAAAGTCATAAAGTTGTTATTTCAAAATCTAACATTCATTTGATTATAGATAAACATCCTAAAGGGGGGCAGTTAAGTAAGAAAAAACTTGAAAAATGTTTAGAAACACTGCCTTCAGGAAAATATGCATTAATAAGAACTGAGAAGAAACCTAGAAAATCAAAGCAACGTATAATAATTGAAAGTCGATTTGGTATGAAAAAATGGAAGACAGGAAAAATCATGATAGTTCCAATAAAATATCGTTTTACATACCAGAAGATGATTCCATATGTTTCAATTTATGAATTTGAATGGGAAGGGTGATAAAAATAAAGCATTATATAGCATTTATGGATTTGTTAGGCACGAAAGCTATGGCAACAGCAAATTCCTTTCAATATAGAAAAACAATCGAAGTATTTCATAATGTTATTGAGCGATTGCGTAGTGAATACGATACGGTTGAAGTTTATGTATTTAGTGATTGTGCGTATTTGGAAGATACAAACTTTGAGAATTTATGTATGTTTTTCAAAGATATGCGTGAACGATTATTGGAAAAAGAAATATGTTTTAACGCTGCAATTTGTGAAGGTACATTGGATGCTAGAAAAAAGGGTGATGAGAAGTATGTTATTGTAGACTTCATTGATGAACAGGTTGTTAAAGTGTATGGATTGCAAAGTTGTTTTACAGGTGCTGGTATATATATTGATCCTTGTATTTGGAAGGATAAAGATGTATACGTGAAATCTAATGAAATTTTAGTAGATAGCATTTATGCAAATATAAATAAGCAAGATGGAAAATTTATATACAGAAGTTGTAAAGATATTAAATTCCAAAGAAATACTGAGGAATTATTACAATTTATTTTGAATTTGTATGTTAAAACTTATCTTTTGGATAGAAGGGCAGCAAGATATTATTACACAATTTATGCAACCTATATCAATGAGCAGGGAATAGACAATTTCCTTGGTAGTGAGATGAGATTGATAAATTTGATTATAAATTCCATTCAAAAGTTGTATGATTATGATGGTAAAATAATTATACTAATGCTTTTAATAAATCGTTTATACGATGCAATGGAGAAAAAACTTGATGCGGAAAATGAGGGGAAATGTCCAATAGATTTAGATGAGGTAAACGATGAATTATATGAATCGTTAAGCTATATTTATGAAAAATGTCAAATGGAAAAAATATATAACTCAACTTTCCCAGCATATATTTCCAAATAAAGCCTGAATAAATGAGGCTTGAGAGCCAATCCATTCACTTACTTTACATTTGATTACAGATGTGATATCTGCCGATAAGTTGGAAATGTGCTCCACAAATAAAGCC
>JAFSCH010000023.1 GCA_017436865.1 Lachnospiraceae bacterium | reverse complement strand
TAAAGTTTTCCACAAAAAAATAAAATTGGATAACTATAACTATAGGATGTGGATAACTTTTGTGTTTTATCGCAAGTGCAAAACATATGTTTGGTTTTGCTGAAAAGGCAGGCTATAGATAAATTTACCTTTCATTGCTGATCAATACCACTAAAAATCCATTTGACAGCTTTTGTCTTCGATGGTATATTATATTTAGTGGTTGCGCTGCGGAAACTTGCGATGCCCGCAGCCGGTGGAGTTCCATGCGTGGGCTCCACTTTTTTATTGCCACAAAACAAGGGAGGATTCAGAGATGGCTAATAAAACATTTTTCACATATGATGAACAAATTGAAAAACTGGAAAAAGAAAAACAGCTTGTTATTTCTGATACTGAATTCGCCAAAAACACTTTACAGAAATTAAGCTATTTTTCACTAATTGGTGGTTACAAAGACTTATTTAAGCATAAACCATCCGGTAATTATTTGCATGGTGTTACTTTTGAAGAGATTACTGCCTTTTACTACTTTGATGAAGAATTGAGAACACTCTTTCTCAAATATATATTACATGTTGAAAGACAGTTAAAATCTATGTTGTCCTATTACTTCTGCGAAAAATACGGAGAACAGCAAACTGCATATTTAACTGCCGGAAATTATAACCTCACACGCAAAAATTCCGGCAAAATAAATCGTTTGATTACAACCTTGAGTCAAACTATTGCATTACCCAGCAACTATAGTTATATCACACATCACGCAAGAGTATATGGTAATGTACCTTTATGGGTAGCAACCAATGCACTTACATTTGGACAAGTTTCAAAAATGTATCAATATTCAACTTCTGATATCCGCACCAAGGTAAGTATTAATTTCGCCAACATGTCAGAGGTTCAGTTACATCAACTCATTCGTATTCTTGCAAGCTGTAGAAATGTATGTGCTCATAATGAGAGACTTTATTCCTTCCAAGTAAATGAAGCAATTCCTGACATGGTTTTACATAACAAATTACAACTACCGCAGAAAAAAGGACAATATACTCTTGGCAAGAAAGACCTATTTGCTGTCGTAATAGCCTTGCGTTACCTCATTGATAATCAGGAATTTAAACAGTTCAAAACAGAACTCAAGCGATTAATTCATTCTGTTCTCAAGAACTGCCCTCATATCAGTCCGGAACTGCTGTTTTCCAAAATGGGCTTTCCTGAAAACTGGGAGAAAATTGTGCGGTACAAAAAATAGTTGCTTTTACACAACTTACGATTTATAGTATATATGGTTGTGCTATGTTGCTTGTGAGGCGCATGGCCGGTGGAGCTTCATGCGTGAACTCCACTCTATTATAGGATTTGTAAAAGCTGAGGGTTGCCCTAGATTGTGGGGCAAACCTAATAAAACTTTAATAATTTGCATTCAAATACCATTTTTTCAATGTCACCATCCCTATATGGATAATTAATTAATGCCAAATACATATTAGGAACTAATAGCATTTCTTCTTCACTTCTTCTCGTAATAGCATTCACATATATTCCCATTGTATCTGACTCCACATATATTTTCAAAAGATTCTTTCTTGTTGCATATGCTTCCTCTTCATCAACAATATCTTTAATTAAACTTGTACTCATGAATCCTTTTTCATGTATTGGTGTAGGCATTTCTTGTTTATTTAGCTTTATAAATTCATTAATAAATTCATCGTTAACCAATCTATAAAGAATTACATTATCAGGAATTCTAGGGGCACTACACAAAACAATAGACAAAATATCTGCCATTTCTCTATAAATATTACTTTCACTGTCAATTTCATTTCTCAAATAGTTGTTAATTTGTCTATATGTATATCCACAATAACATTCTACTGGTGCCGTAAAGATACTTCCTTTTACTGAATTCTTAGCCAATTTCATTATCTCTTTATACGATTGCGCCCAGTTTTTATAATGCGTCATTCCCCATTCTTCTGCTTCTTCTGCCGTTTCAAATTCTTTATATACTTTTTTATTTTCAATATGCCAATTTATTTTACCATATATATGTTTATTCCAGCTTTTTTCTATATAATTTCCTATTCTCTCATTAAATTGCTTTACCATGCCGAGGTCTCCTTTCCACTAACATTGACACTAAATCAGTGCCTCCTAAACACCCTTAACCCTTTAATATATCAATACTCTTTAAGGTAGGAATCGCACCGTACTTTCCAATCAGGTAATTCTTCTCATAACTTTCATCCTTACGGATACGGGAACCATCCTCATCTACGAAGTCAGCCAATGAGTAAAGTGTGGATACACCTCTTTCATCCTTTTCTACAAACCAGATTTCATCACGACGCAACAACTGATTAGACAACTGCCATGTGTCATGGGTTGTAAATACAAGCTGTGCGTGGTTGGTGTTGATTTCCGGATTTAAGAATGTAAGCAGGAAATTTCTTACAAGTAACGGATGCAGGCGAGCATTTAATTCATCAATGAAGAACACACTGCCCTTCTCCAACACTTCCTGCAATTCCGGATATAATACAAACATCTTCAAGGTTCCGGCAGACTCCAATCCCAACGGAATTTCCGCCATTTCATCAGAATCAATCATCTTGTGAAGTGCGTTAATCTTGTACCTTTCTTCCGCGGACGCTTTGCGTCCGTTGCTTTCAGCCTCCTGAGGAACCTTTTCAATTCTGAAATCCTTGATATGCTCATCAAAAGATGCGAAATATTCTACAACTTTTTGCTGCACATTCTTATCTTCTACAAATCCCTTCGGCAATCTTCGTGACATAAAGAAGTTGGTAAAAGGATCACCAAAATCCGCAAATTCATTTGCAAGGAACCAATCCCTGATTGCCTTACACTTACCAATCTTCAGCTTTGCTCCCAAAGAGATAATAAGCACCTGCTTTTCCAATGCTACCTGAATATTGTCCCTACTGCTCTTTGGGAAGCCCGACAAGTCCAGTTCCTCGTCACTGGTGCCACGATAAAATACTGTACTATACTTTCTGGCAGTCTTTGCCTTGGAATTAAGCCATTCTTCGGTTACACCTTCCTTATTGATGCAAAAACCATAGTTATAGCTTCTCTCAGACTTATCCCCAGGCAATGTGAAGTACACCTCAAAGCTAGATTCCGCATCAGCAGATGTGGAATCAAACAAGAACGGCGTTGGTCTGAACTCTTCAAACTTCTCCTCTTCATCGCCATACTTAAAGGACTCTGCAACATACTCAGACATATATTCAAAAGCATTATATATATTTGACTTTCCGCTTGCATTTGCACCATAAATGGCAGCAACTGGCAAAATCTTTTCGCTACCAACCGTCACTACTCTGTCTGAAAACTCGGTCATCTTCGCCGCAGACAAATCCAAAGTAGCCTCTTCTCTAAATGATTTGAAATTTTTAAAATTAAATTGAATTAACATGATTGCTACCTCACCTTCTTTTCTACTTTCTATTATATACAGTTTTTACAAAAATCAACATTCAAATTCGACTCACTCTCATTTTGATGTATATTTTGTTGTTATAATAAAAATCACCCAATTTACATCATCGTAAACTGAGTGACTTTTCACATTTTATGCTTTTTTCTTTTTTGATTTTCTCTCCGGTAATTCTGAATACATTTCTTCCACCATATTCTGCAATGCAGTTCTATCATCCAAAATAGTTACCGGCAACATAAGTTTTGCACCTTCATATGGTGGTTCCGGTTCACTGTCCGGCATAAATTTCTTACTAGCCTCTGTAATCTTCACCAGAAAGCCATTGCCATAAATCCCACCAAATATCCGCTCTTTATAATAAAAAATAAATCCACCCATCATAGGAATGTTCCTTACATTTCCCAAATCAGATAGTTGGTCCATTATGTAATCTGCTAGTTCTTTATTCTTTGACATAAACACCTATTCCTTTTTCAATGCCTGTACTCTCATTGCTATATTTTCATTAAATTCTTCATCTGAAAACTTCGGATCTCTGGTATCAAACCATATCTTACAAGGCACTTCGCCACATTCACCACAATTTTGCATACACTTATTATTTCTAACACAGTCATAAATCGGACAAGCTTTCCCTTCCGGTGCATGGAAACTGCAATCATTTAACCCGCAGAATCCTCCGGTTACGATATTATCGGTATAATCTATATGATAAATAATGTCCACACAAGTATCCGGAATTACTAATTCCGGTACATCATCATTTTCGATTTGTATAAGTGGTTTTTCTGTTCCCCAATAGCATCGGATGTAGGATTGCAATTCTTTAGAAGGGGCAATTTCCGTATAAAAGCTATTTCTTTTGAAGGGAGTTGCCGTCAATGGACGATAAATTGCATTATATCTCATTCACATTCTCCCTTCTTGCGTTGGTTATTCTCTTCCCATCTTGCTATTTGATGAAATAAGTCTACCCCTTCCCTCAACCTTAACAAGTGTCTCTAACTCTTTTAATGCATCCTTGGCAATCCACATCTTATTCTTGTTGCCACTTTCCTTCAATTCATGGGCTAAAAGGATCGCTTTTTCATTATAAGTAAAATCTTTCTTTCCTATCTCTCGTAATGCCCAAGAAATCGCCTTCCTAACATGTTCATGTTCACTATCAGAATACTCTTGTACAATGCGTAAATAGTCATCAAGAGTATCATTGGTAATCGTTTTATTATGCACTACAGAAGAAGCAATTAACGTAAACGCTGCTCTCTTCTTGTAAGTATGTGTACTTGTAATCCAATTAGAAATAAACTCATCATAGCTCTTCAGTTTAATAATCAGATTTTTACACAAGTGATCGCACAAATCCCACGACTGTACATCACATATAATTTTTTCTATCTCATCATGTGATATTATCTTTTTGTCAAAAACTAACACCGCCAATAGTTTTGCTTCATGGTAACCGGAATTCCACAGCTCTTTTGCCAGTTCATTTGACTTTCCAGTTTTCTTTGCTATTGCACGAACAACGGCTGTTGAAACACCTGTACTATATTCTTCTGGAATACCCATTTTCACGACATTCGCTTTGTATTTTTCAGAAGCATTTGCTTTTAACTCTTCAATAATCTCATCACAAATCATCTATTTGCCTCCAATGCTTCCCTTAAATCCTGAATATATTTAGCCTGCTGTTTCTTTAAATACATTCCCACAAAAGGCTTCATAACAAGCTTTTTAGCGATTACATCCTCTGTAAACTCAATAAACGTAATACCATCTTTATAAGAAAATTTACCTGTCCAATGCCCATGCATATTGCCGTTTTCCATATCGAATTCATAGTTCTTATATTCATCAAAAGCAGTAATTTTAAACTTTGTAATATAACCATCCTTCGTATGTTCCTCGAACTCTTTTTCAGGCACAGTCACCACAATTTTATCTATGTCACTTCTCCAAGAATAGTTATTCAATGATGTAACTAATTCCCATACTTTTTCTATTTCACACTTAAATTCCGCTTTAATTGTTGATACTGCCACTATTATCCTCCTTCTTCACAACCGGTAGCCAGTATTCATATATTGCATCCTTCGGATCTGCTTTTATATATACCTCAATATCAGGTATCTCCGCATACTCATACCCAGATGTGGGCAACCATTCTGTTATGACACGGCGTTCCAATTCTTGCAGAGAAACATTGGTTCCACGTCCTGAAAACACAGCCCAAGTTGCAACAGGAATATGGTAATGCTCAAAGGTATCACTATCTTCTGTAGAACTTACAGCAATAAAATATTTCCATTCTTTTTCATTATGTACGCTTACACCCAACAATCCTTCCGGCTTATCATTCATTATTCCATAAAGTTTTGCAAGGGTTGCATTTTCCTTCTTCGCTACGGATGGTGCTATACCGTGTATGCTCTGAAATGCGCGATTAAAAGCTGTCGGTGAATCATATCCATATTTTAGAGCAATATCAATAACCTTTGCTCCTGCATCTTGTAAATCAACTGCTGCCAAAGACATTCTTCTCCTTCTGATGTACTCAGAAACAGAAATATTTGTCATATAAAAGAACATTCTTTGAAAATGGTACGCCGGACAATTTGCAATCTCAGCAACCTTTTCATAGTCTATTTTCTCAAGCAAATGAGCTTCCATGTATTCAACAGCACTGTTTAATCGCTCAATCCATTCCAAAAAACATACCACCTTTACAATATCTTTTCCTCTCATTTTCTCCATAAGAAATGAGAGGTCATTTACTCACTAAAGCATAACCTATAAAATATCTTATTGCCTTATTCTTCCAAAGTACATCCCTGATACATTATTAATACTAATTTGTAACAGCATCTTCAATTGCCTTCTTAATAACATTACTGGAATTTGTAGCACCACTCACTGCATCTACATCAATTTCCTGAGTTGCTACTATTTTATCCAAAATTCTTTCAGCAGTTTTCCCTTTTTCATTTCTATGCTCCATAAGGTTAATTGAAATAATATTACCATCTTCAATCATCACTTCTACCTTGGCATATATGTAACCAGCATCGTATTCTCCAACATATGTTCCATCTTCGACATCTGACAATTCTATATTTTTAAAAGTTATACTCTCGATGTTCCTCTGATATTCTCTAAAATCCATAAAATATACAACCACATGCCAGACAATGCATACTGCCATAAGCATTGTCAAAATTCTATGCCACTTCATTCTTCTGTCTTTTTGTTTTAGCACATGGCATGAAAAAACCAAAACAATCATAAATATGACCGCCACTACTCCTGATACATTTACTAATACATTGCGGTTCCCCAGTACCGGAATAACAAAGACAATATGTAATATACAAAAGACTGTCAATAACAGGCTTACCGGTTTATGAATTCTCATTAAAACCTTGTCAAATTTAATAAGATTACATCTTTTTGCTATCCATTTTGCCGCTAGCATACAAAAGCAAACCAACGCTAAATATCCAAAAACAATTCCCATATAAACATTTCCTTTTCATATAAATTTCTTATTTCAATATATTTTCTATTTTTTTCTTAATGTGTATTGGCAAAGTCTTCTTATCTTGCCCTGCCCATACACATTTTCCGGCATACTTCATTCCGGATGTTTTAAAAAACTCCTTCATCCTTCTAACGGCTCCTGTACTTTGTCCACACAGGAAAGAAAATGGTGCTGGCGTATTACATGACGTTAGTAGAAAATATTTTTGTTTTTTAGACAATCTTGCTTTTGGAAATGTTTTAGTTTCTTCCATTGCCACACCTAACAACCTGTCAAATAAATTTTTAACGACTGCAGGAACATTTGCCCAATAAACAGGTGCCGCAAGCACTACCATATCACACTCTCTAATTAACCGACTCATTTTCTGCACATCATCTTTCTGTACGCAATTTCCAGTTTTTATACATACTCGACATCCTTTACAATAATCTATACGTTGTTCATATAGGTTTACAAATTCAATCTGCCATCCTTGTTGTCCTGCAATTTGTAAGACATACCCCAGCATCGTTCCTGTTGCCCCGTCTTTATGAGGACTTCCCAATAATGCAAGTAACTTTTTGTCCATTCCTATCTCCTCCTCTCAATTATCAGCGAATTGTAAAGCATATCAAATCCGTATAGTAAAAATTCGCTCTTTGATTTTTTTAGATGTTGTGTAATATATTCTTCTTTATTTGCAGCAAGTAAAATAGCCCCCGACAACATTCCCCAAAAAGAAAAAATTGTTGGCAAAATCTCAATATCGGAACGTATCTCTCTATTTTCTATTCCTTTTCTCAAAAAAGTACACAGTAACTCGTTTATCCTCTCGCCAACCAAAAATGTTTCCTTTTCTTCCGGCAAAAAATGTGTTGTTTCAAAATCAATGTTGATTGTTTTAAGTACCATACCAAAATAAAATGGATATTCCTCCTGATATTCTACTAAAGCATTGCAGATTTTTTCATAACATTCTTTCGTATTACTACTACTTTCCAATGCCAGACTAATATAATCGTGCAATTTCTGCATACTTTCCAACACTAATACACTGACAAGCTCCTCCTTGTCCTTGAAATATACATATAAGGTCGCCTTGCTATACCCTGCTTCCTTTGCTATATCATTCATTGATGTATTCTCTATTCCCTTTTTCATAAACAACTGCTCTGCTACCATTGATATATTTTTCCTATGCACACTTTGTGGTTCCTTTTTTCTTCTTGCCATTATATTACTCCTCTCCCGTTTAATTAAACCATTGGTTTAATTATATTGACATTTATAATTTCTGTCAAGAAATACCGTAACATAGAAATACATTTGCTCCTATCACACACACGATAATTATCACAAGGTATCGCACTAACCGGACAACTCCGGTAACACAACCCACAATTTATACATTGCTTATTTCCTTTTGGATTTATAGGAATCAATACATATTTTCGATATGGTCTATTACCGGGAACAGTTACTGTTAAAGAAGATTTCTCCATAATTTCTTTACATTTTCTAGAAAATTGTTTCAATTCCTCTATATCGGCAGAATCCGGTCTTCCTTCACCATACCTCATCACTTATGCCTCCCGCAACATTTCTCTTTTTCCAATGTGTGATTATACCATCATATTGCGAACCCTTTTTCATGACAAATGGTTGAATTCCTACCCGAAATATAATAAAATGCTTACTACTTTGAAGCAGATATTTACGCTTTCTAATAACATCACGATAAAATCTACATACTACTTTTTCTATATTTTCTTTTAATCGAATATCTTCCAACGGATTTGAATTAAATTTGTTTCGAGATACTATCGTTCCACTTATTTTTGCCCCCGAGTATGATAAAAGTCTATTCAATATCTTTGCCGAATCCCTTCCCCCATAATTTTCATAAGTGGTTACACATATTGCATACTTCCCATAAAGCAGTTGTTCCATGACAAAATGCCCTCGATCTATAATCACTTTCATCTGTCCAGATACATTACTTGCATAGGTGGGTGAACCCAGAATTACTCCATCCGCCTCTGCGATACTAAGCGATAAATTCTCTATATCATCCTTATAGATACAAGCTCCGGTTTTATAGCAGGAACCACATCCCACACAATATTTAAGTTCCAAATCTGCTACATGAATCATTTGAACATCTACATCACTGTATTTTTTTAACTGCCTATACATTTCATTTAATATCAGTGCGGTTGCACCATTTTTTCGATGACTTCCATTTATAATCACAATTCTCACTAACACATTCCTCACTTCTCAATAATTTTATTTACTTTTTCATTCTATCTCTGTATACTCAGTTTGGTAAGTATGCACTTTTATGTAAGATACTATCAAAAAGGAGAGTGCAAAATGGAAGTAGAAAATTGTTACCTTAAAGAATTTGGATATGAACGATTTGAAAAAGTAGTCAACATGATTGGCGGAAAATGGAAGCTACGAATTATTTATGTGTTAGCTTTTCATGAAATATTACGTTACGGTGAGTTGAAACGCTTACTTTCACCCATTACGCATAAGATGTTGAGCACTCAATTAAAAGAACTGGAAAAGGACGGTCTTGTTAACCGTAAAGAATACCAGCAAATCCCGCCTAAAGTAGAATATTCTTTGACCCAAATGGGACGGGATTTGAAACCGGTTGTTAAAGAAATTCACAACTGGATTTTACAATATGATATACAAGGGGAGTGATTATTCCCACAGACCTCTACACTTAACTCTTGAATTTCAAGCTAACTGCTCTATTTCATTTGTATTTCTTTGTTTTATCGTGCCCCTTTAACATAGATACTGTTATTCTATTCGTAATACTTATAGGAAGCATCATAGAAAACATAACCAAAAGCTTATTATAAACTCCCGGAATAATAAGCCTTTTCCCCTTCATCAACTTAGGATATGCTATATCAACTAATTTTTCCGGCTTCATTACCGCCATTTTAAACAGTAGCGTATTTGAAAGATTAGCTTTTGTTGCAAATTCTGTTTTAGTTGCTCCAGGGCATAACGTAGTAATTTTTATTCCTGTTTTACTATACTCACCTCTCAAAGCATTCGAAAAAGACATGATATAAGCTTTTGTCGCTGAATAAACTGCATCTGTGGGCGAAGGAATAAATGAACCCGTTGAGCCTACATTAAGTATTCGTCCCCAACCCATTTCTTCCATTTTTAATAATATGCTCTTGGTCAGTTGTGTTGTAAATCGTATATGTAAATTTATCATATCAAGCTCTTTCCTAATATCAGTCTTTACAAACAAACCACACTCGTTAAAACCTGCATTATTTATTAAAATGTCCACATATACATTCCATTCGTCCAAAGTATTCGCAATCAAATCTACTGCATCTTCCTTTGCCAAATCATATGCAATATACTTAACAGTCACATTATAATGGTCTTGCAAAAATAATTGTTGCTCCTTAAGCTTTTGCTCATTTCTGGCAACCAAAATCACATTATTCCCCACACTTGCAAATTTTTCCGCAAATGCCTTTCCTATCCCACTTGTCGTTCCTGTAATCAAAACAGCTTTCATTCTTTTTTATGACCTCCATTTTTGAATAAAGTCCATTCTTCCATTGTTTCTCCGCCTTGCATTAACAAAGAAATATATTTTTTTATAGTTCTAATTGGTACATTTGCCATTCGCAAGCACTGTATCATTCTGATCCACTCAATATCAGTATCCGCGTACTGTCGATATTTTTGACTTGTTCTAGCTATCTGTGGCAAAAGCTGTTCCTTTTCATAATATCTTAATGTTGCCGTTGACAATCCTGTTATTTCTGCTGCTTCCTTTGCTGAGTACATATAATTCCACCTTTCATTATCAGAATAAACTATGAAGTGCACTTCAAGTCAATAATAAAATTTTTCTCATGAAGCTTTTGATTCACAATTAATAGGAACGGTTCTCACCAGCAATTTGTCCCATAGATGACAAGAATTTTCACCGTTTACACCGTCAAGTCATAATCTGCCTCTTCCGGCATCTCCATATTGATAATCACAGGTCTGTGATTCATCATCTGTGATGTTGTATCAACATGAAAATAGTCTACATCTTTTCAATCATAGTTGCCTTGGTAGCTGCATTGCGGTACACATTATGCAGCAGATTGTTGCACTTCTTTTACTTTAAAAAGCAGGCCTTTATGACCTGCTTCTTTGTTGTTGAAAATTTATACCTTTATAATCTTTGTAGAGTGGCTGACCCTATTCATATTTACTACTGTAAACTTCCCAAAGTAAACTGCTTTTTCTGTTCTAACACCATTTCCTGCAATTCTTCAACTCTGCTGGTTACAGCCTTTGACAGAACTTCTATACGTTCTTCATCAATAAATTCCGTCGGTGCAAAGATTTCTCTTATATCATCCTTTAGGTTTCTAAGCTCCTCAAACGGAACCCAGCTAAAGTCTGAAACCAATTCCATCTGTCTTGACGCATTTGAATAAAATGGTTTTGTTTCTATTTCGCCTAATGGATTGATTGCCCTTGTGAGCTTATCATGCCAAAGACTTGTTCCACTATCAAATACCGGTGCCGGACCTATCCATTCCAAGGTTTGCACATTTCGAATTGCCCCAAAATTCCCAAAGTGCCGATCCGTATTTGCCATTAAATAATCAAATACCAACATGTAATCAATAAATTCCTTCATCCCCGGAATGCCAAGTTTTTCGCAGGCATTCATGAAATGTTCGTAAGAAGAATACTGGCTTCTCTTTTTTATGCTGCGGTTAATACTTACTGCGTTTACCAATTCCGTATTGGTATCAATAAAGTTTTCGCACACACTATATGGAATACCATCTTCCAACAACACATTATAAGATACATAATTTTTACATCCGAGCCTTTGATGCAGTCTTGTTCCAAACACTTCGTTGATTGGTTCCTGCATAAATGGATTACTTCCAGCCTTTATCAAACATCGTTTTCCATCAATAATTTTCCATTTCTTTTTCAGCCATCCATCTGAAGTATTACATGGAGACATCAAATCAATGTCCTGTGATGCAGGCTGACCAAATAATATATTACCTACATCATCTGAAAAATTATTGTCAAAGAAATTAATATTTATCCATTCCAGTTCGCTATCCATAGGCTTCATCCAATACTGGTCGGACAAACTAAGACCATAACACTTTAACAATAACTGCTCTGAATGTTGAATATTTAATTTCTCCAATGCAGTTCTGATTCCTGATCTGCTTGCAGGAATACTTCTTCCAAACCACCACTCATTCAATTCTTTTTTGTTTGGAATTCCGGATTTTGCATCTATTCCAACAGGCAGGAAATCCAATTCGTAAGTCTTCAATACCTTTAATATTGTTGCAGTATCATCATCCAGTTCTAACTCTACTACCGGCATATTTTTATTCATCAATAAACACTTCATGGATTTCCACCTCCTTACAAGCTTATTTTTCGACACAATTTCACGCAAACCTCAGTATGCACCGTGTGTCCGAACTGATCCACTGGCCTTACTCTCTTCAGCTCATATCCATTTGCACACAAGTATTTCAAGTCTCTTGCCAGTGTCGCACTGTCGCAGCTTACATAGACAATACGCTTTGGTGCCATTTTCACCATAGTCTCCAGACAGGCTTCATCACAGCCTTTACGTGGTGGGTCTACGCAGATGACATCAGCAAAAATATGCTCTGTTTCATAAAGGTGTGGAAGCACTTCCTCTGCCTTTCCGACATAGAAGGAAGCATTCTCAATATGATTACGCTTTGCATTTTCTCTGGCATCAAGAATTGCCTGTTCTACAATCTCTACGCCATAAACCTGCTTTGCTCTTTGTGCCATGAAAAGACTAATCGTTCCAATACCACAATACAAATCCCAAACGGTTTCTTCCCCTGTTAATCCTGCATATTCTAACGCAAGACTGTAAAGCTTTTCCGTCTGAACAGGATTTACCTGATAAAAGGACAACGGCGAAATCGCAAAGGTAATTCCCTCTCTATCCTGATCTGCAAGCGCATCCTTACCGGATTCTATCTCTTCTATAGTTCGTGGATGAATCACATCAGAAATAGTGCTCTCACCCCAGAGTACACGATTCTTTCTTCCCATAATAACATTTGTATTTTCCGTATTGGTGTTGATATAGATGCTGGTAACACCTTCCATACTTTTAAGTGTCTCTACTAATCTATCTTCCGCTGGCAAAGTATTTCCATTCACAATCAGACATACCATAATCTCTCCGCTTGTGAAGCCTTTTCTTATCAGAATGTGACGTACCAACCCCTGACCTGTCTTTTCATCATAGGCACTGACCTGATTTTCACGCATATACGCTAAAACGGTTTCTAAAATCGGCTGATTCTCGGCTACACCAAGAGCACAATCCGTATTGGCAATAATGTCATGGGTTCTTCCTGCATAAAAACCAGTAATCAAATTGCCTTCCTTATCCGTTCCAACTGGAAATTGTGCCTTATTACGATAGTGATATGGATTTTCCATTCCTACAATTGGTTCCATAACGTTATCCAATAGTTCAGCAGAAAATCCACCAATACGAAGCAGATGATTTCTGACCTTATTTTCCTTGAACGCAAGCTGTGCTTTATAATCTAGCGCCTGTATCTGACAGCCACCACACTGCTTATGATACGCACATACCGGCTCTACACGCTCCTTTGACGGTGTAATTACACGCATGAGTCTTGCATAAGCATAGTTCTTCTTTGCTTTCATGACCTTTGCCTCTACGACATCACCGATTACGGCATCCTTTATGAAAAAGGTAAAACCGTCCAGCTTGCCGATTCCTTCGCCATCCGTTCCCATATCTTCAATTGTTACCGTAATCATATCGTTTTTTGCATAATCTGCCATGTAAATAACCATGCCCTTTCCAAAATCGTATTTATTCCATGCCTTAATCTCTAAATAACAGAACCTCTCAAATTAGACTCAAAGAAGCGATTAAAACCTAGCCAGCCTGTTTCCTGTGTAGACTCTAAAAGTTCTGTAAAGGTTTCCATCTTTGCATCGGTATTATCTGCATAAGTTAACGCTACTGCTTCGATAATAGCCGGTTTTTTCGGAGAACCAAACTCCAATTCTCCATGATGCGAGAGAATACAATGCTTCAACTCCATCGCAAGCATTGGTGGAAATCCTGCAATCTCTTTTATCTTTTCACTAATCATCTCTGATCCCATTACAATGTGTCCTAAGAATTGTCCTTCGTCAGTATAATCGTTTACCGGAAATGCACTGATTTCCCTTATTTTTCCCATATCATGACAAATTGCTGCAGTTAAGAGCAAATCTCTCTTTAAAATCGGATAAGCCGTGCAGTAATAATCACAAAGCTTTGTTACACTTAACGTATGCTCCAACAAACCACCAATAAAGCCATGATGTACTGTCTTTGCTGCCGATGACTTCTTAAAGGCCTGTACAAACGTTGCATCCTTTACAAAAAATGCTTCTAGCAACTGTTTTAAATATGTGTTTTCAATACTTCCAATGAGTTTTAACAGCTCTGCATACATTTCTTCAATATTTTTCTTGCTGACAGGCATGTACTCACCTTCGTTGTACTCACCCTCCTGACAGAGACGTACACGTTTAACATTTACCTGCAAAGCACCGTTAAAGCTTGTTACATCACCATACACTTCTATGTAATCGCAAGCATCGAAATCTCCAATTCCAGGATTATTCGGATCCCAGATTTTTGCATCAATGGTACCTGTTTTGTCCTGCAAAATAACATTGTCATAAGACTTTCCATTCTTTGTTACTGCAGAGCTCTTGAACTTACAAAAATAAATATCAAATACTCTGTCTCCATCTTTATAATCTTTAATATACTTCATGTTTTTCTATCCTTTCCTTTCTAAAATTTGTGTCTCACACAAATTTTCCATGTGAAAAATCTACCATATATGGATTTTTCACTTTCTACTCCCTAACCTGTAATTCTACTGCAAACTCCATTTCTTTGTACTCCTCCTTCGCAGAACGAAGCACGGTTATCGTTATTTCTTGATTCGCAGAATACCCTCGGATTGCATTCATATAGTCAGCCGCACTGTTAATTTCCTTATCTCCTATACGGACGATAATATCGCCCTTTTGAATTCCTTTCTTCATTGCTGGAGAATTCATATCAATATCGGATATATACGCTCCTTTAACCAGTCCAAGCTCAACCCTTGCTTCCGATGAAATATCCTGTACATATAATCCGGCATACAAAATGTCTGCTCCATTCGAAAGCTTAGTAATCATGCCCTTTAGCTCGGTAATTCCAATTGCGGATACTAAATTGGCTGTATCTTCATTATTATGTGTATTGTCAAGAATTCCTAAAACACTTCCATCCATACTAACCAGAATTCCTGTTGGATTCTTACTACCATAAATGTCCGTTGTTATCATTTTATACTGATTGTCTGGCAGAGTTATGTCATTTCCCATAGACGTTATCATTCCATAACACACACTATCTTTGTATCCTAAAATATTTCCAATTGCCATTACCGGTATTCCCTGAAGCTTTACATCATTTGAACTTGCAAGCTTCGCAACCGAAACATCCTCTAAAACATCTGATGATAGATACTTTAGTTCTACTGCAATGACAGCAAGGTCTGTATTGACATCATATTTTTTAATACTTCCCTCTGCTGTTTTTCCATTGAAAAAGGTTACATGTATTCTTTCTGCTCCCTTTAACGGAGAACGCTTGGTAAGCATTAAAAGTTCTCGGTTATTATTTGCTATTATAACCCCTGCAATTGTTCCTTCACTCTCATAAGGATTATTGAACCAATCCACATCAGATTTTACACCTGTGACAGTAACCATACTGGTCGCAACCTTCTGATAGAGTTCTTTTATACTTTGGTACATGTCTTCATAGCCTGTAATCAAATTATCTTCCTCTTCCAGCTCGCCCTGTATATCAGATTCATTTAACTCATCGCTGGTCTGATGTTCTTCACTTTCTGCTTCCTGTGTTGTCTCATCCTCTGTAAGCATATCCTCTGGTCGCATTTCATCCTTCTCCTGTGGAAATGTTACAACAATTGGCTCTTCCTCTGGATATAGCCAGTTATTTAAAACCGGCTCAAGTAATAAAAAAGTCAGGCATGCTATCAAACCAAATAATAAAGCTAACGATGCTGTGATAATCGTTCTCTGTATCAGCTTTTTCTTATTAATGGGTCTTTCTTTTATCTTCTCTTGCAGGAACTCAAAATCACTTGCCTGCGAAGGCTCATTTTTATCCGAATTTTCCTTCATAATCCTTCCGCCTTTCCAGTTCACCTCGTAGCTTTTCAGCACATCCAATTCACATAAATTTTCGTGTTTAGTGAACAGTAATTAGTATATCCGAAGAATTATTTAAAGTAAAGGAAGATGTGGAGTTTTCCTTATTTTCATGTTATGATAGAACAATCAATAAGCACGTATTTCGAAAGGATTTCTAATATATGAATGAAAAAGCGTTACGAATCTTAGAATATCAGAAAATCATTCAACTTTTAACCGATAAAGCAAGCTCCGTACCGGGAAAGGAGCTTTGTCAAAAATTAATGCCTATGACCGTTCTTGCTGACATTGAAGAGGCACAGCAGCAGACTGCCGATGCTTTCAGTCGCCTGATAAAAGGAGGACGTATTGGCTTTAGTGGCAATAAGGACATCCGCTTTAGCATAAAATCTCTTGACATCGGAAGCAGTCTTTCCGCGCCGGAATTACTAAAAATTGCTGCCTCCCTTGCTTGCGCAACCAAGGCAAAAGCCTTTGCAAGAGGAGAACGTGATGAAGAGATAACCGACAGCTTAGAGCCTCTTTTCAATGACTTAGAGCCTCTCACTCCTCTTCAAAATGAAATTAACCGTTGTCTAATTTCTGAGGAAGAGGTTGCCGATGATGCAAGCTCCACCTTGAAGCATATCCGTAGAAGCATTCAGCAAACCAATGATAAGATACATTCTCAGTTAAACAGCATGGTAAATACCAGCTACCGCACGTATTTACAGGATGCTGTTATTACTATGCGTAATAACCGTTACTGTATTCCTGTAAAAGCTGAGCATAAGGGAAATGTTCCCGGTATGGTACATGACCAGTCCTCTACCGGCTCTACCCTTTTTATTGAACCTGCTGCTATTGTTAATCTGAACAATCAATTAAAAGAACTTGCACTTCAGGAGCAGGACGAAATCGAGGTAATCCTCGCTACCCTAAGTGCCCAGGCTGGCGAACATACCGAAGAGCTTATGCAAAACTTCAAGATACTCACACAGCTTGATTTTATCTTTGCAAGAGCCTCTCTTGCCATCGATATGAATGCATCTAGACCATTATTCAATACCAATCACTATATTCATATTCGTAAGGGGCGTCATCCTTTATTGGATAAGAAAAAGGTTGTTCCAATTGATATTATGCTCGGACGTGATTTTGATTTATTAGTTGTTACCGGTCCAAATACAGGCGGTAAAACCGTTTCCTTAAAAACCGTTGGACTTTTTACACTCATGGGACAGGCAGGACTTCACATTCCTGCATTAGACCGTTCTGAATTAGCCGTTTTCCATGAGGTATATGCCGATATCGGTGATGAACAGAGTATTGAGCAGAATCTTTCTACCTTCTCTGCCCATATGACCAATACCATTTCTATTTTAGAGCATGCAGATGAGAATTCCTTATGTCTCTTTGACGAGCTTGGTGCCGGAACTGACCCAACAGAAGGTGCTGCGCTTGCCATAGCTATTTTAAAGCACTTGCATGATAAAGGCATCCGTACCATGGCAACCACTCATTACAGTGAATTGAAGGTATTTGCCCTATCGACTCCTTATGTGGAAAATGCCTGCTGTGAATTCGATGTGGAAACACTACGCCCTACCTACCGCTTGTTAATCGGTATTCCAGGAAAAAGTAATGCCTTTGCGATTTCCTCTAAGCTTGGACTTTCTGATGAAATTATCAACTCCGCAAAAGAACATATCAGTGAAGAAGACGAAAGCTTTGAAGACTTACTCGCTGACTTAGAAGCAAGCCGCAAGACAATCGAAGCCGAACGTGCCGAAATTGCAAGCTATAAAGCTGAAATCAGCTCCTTAAAGGATAAACTGACACAAAAGCAGGAAAAGCTTGATTCTCAGAAAGAACGTATTCTTCGTGAGGCAAACGAAGAAGCTCGTACGATTTTACAGGAAGCAAAGGATGTGGCTGACGAAACCATTCGTAACTTCCAAAAATACAATTCCAACACCTCTATGAAGGATATGGAAAAGGCAAGAACCAAGGTTCGTGATAAGATTAGCGAAAAAAATTCCAAGCTGACTCAAGCGGCACAACAACCTACACATAAGATTTTAAAAGCAACACAGATTAAGCTTGGTGATATGGTAAAGGTTGTTTCCATGGGGCTAAAAGGAACGGTTTCTTCCAAACCGGATGCAAAAGGTGACCTTTTTGTACAATGCGGCATTATCCGTTCCAAAGTAAATCTGCGTGACCTTGTATTAATTAACGAAGATGCCCTAACACCAACTCCAAAGTCCAAATACATGGCATCTGCGCGTAGTTCAGGTAGCAAAATCGGTGCTGCAAAAACAAAATCCTTCTCCATGGAAATCAATCTTCTTGGACGAACCGTTGATGAAGCCATTGCAGAATTAGATAAATATCTGGATGATGCGTATCTGTCACATGCTCCAAGCGTAAGAATCGTACACGGAAAAGGAACCGGAGCATTAAGAGCTGCTGTTCAAAGACACCTAAAGACCATCTCCTATGTCAAATCCTTCCATCTTGGTGAATTTGGTGAAGGCGATGCAGGTGTTACCATTGCAGAGTTTAAATAGTGCGTGCCAGCATTTTATATCAAAAACAGAAAGAGGGGTTATATACTATGGTAAATAAACAAAAAATCTTAATTGTCGATGATGATGAAAATATTGCAGAACTGATTTCCTTGTATATGACAAAGGAATGCTTTGAAACTCATATTGTATATGACGGTGAATCTGCTCTTAAAGTTGCTGACAGTTTTGCACCTGACTTAATTATTCTTGACCTGATGCTTCCTGGCATTGATGGTTATCAGGTCTGCCGTGAAATACGCCAGAAATCCCAAACTCCAATTATCATTCTCTCCGCAAAAGGTGAGGTATTTGATAAGGTTCTTGGCTTGGAACTTGGCGCAGATGACTATATGGAGAAACCTTTTGATACGAAAGAACTGGTCGCAAGAGTAAAGGCTGTTCTTCGTCGCTATAAGACAGCCACTCCTGCCAAAGAAAATTCAACCTCCAAGCAGGTAAGTTATCCAAACCTTACCATTAATCTTACAAATTATTCGGTTATTTATAATGGTCATACCGTTGATATGCCACCAAAAGAACTGGAATTATTATATTTTCTTGCCTCCTCTCCAAATCACGTATTTACAAGAGAACAGTTACTTGACCAGATATGGGGCTATGAATATATTGGCGATACTAGAACCGTTGACGTTCATATCAAGCGACTTCGTGAAAAAATCAAGGATCATGAATCTTGGAAGATTGCTACCATCTGGGGAATCGGTTACAAGTTTGAAGTAAAAAACTCTTAACAAATGACTTTTTGGAGGTACTACCATGAAGCGTACTCTATATTTAAAATTTGTACTTGCATACTTGATTTTTGGCTTTTTCGGCTTTATCGTAGTAGCAACCTTTACATCCAGCATGACACTGGAACATTTAAAAAGGGAGCGTGC
Organism: Lachnospiraceae bacterium; assembly: GCA_017436865.1. Taxonomy (GTDB): domain Bacteria; phylum Bacillota; class Clostridia; order Lachnospirales; family Lachnospiraceae; genus COE1. Next base: position 29,290 of record JAFSCH010000023.1, on the reverse strand, counting down.
AGATGCGTTGTACCAAGAAGCTATGCTGGTATCGAATTCCTATGCCGCCGACCTTTATAACAGCGAGATTACTTTAGAATCTGTATGGCGCCAAATTGAGGCTATCGATACCTTTTTGGATGCATCTGTGTGGATCGTAAATCCCTCAGGTTTGATTGTTTTGAATTCCAGCGAATCCTTAGACATTGAGAATCCTGTCACAATACCAAATTTTAATCCGACAATTACAGGAAACTCCTTTTATACTGTTGGTAATTTTTTTGGTATGTTTGATGAAGATATGATTTCTGCTTTTGCTCCTATTACTGCACAATACAAAGTAAAAGGCTATGTGGTTATTCATGCCTCTATGTCTGAACTGGAAGCATCTTGTAATAATTTGTTGAATATTTCGTATTTGACACTAATTATCCTGTTTTTATTATCATTAATTATTCTGCTCTTTTTTACAGAGCTTGTGTATCTTCCGCTTCGTAAGATTACGCATGCAACCGAACAGTATGCAATCGGCAACTTCCACTACGAGTTTCAGGTTGATAGCGAAGATGAAATTGGTTATCTAGCCGCTTCGTTACAATATATGGCAAGTGAAGTTGCAAAAAGTAAGGATAATCAAAAACAGCTTGTTGCAAATATCTCCCATGACTTCCGTTCTCCACTCACCTCTATGAGAGGCTATCTGGAAGCAATGCAGGATGGAACGATTCCACAGGAGCTTCACGAAAAATACATTGGCGTTGTTTTGAATGAAACGGATCGATTAACCAAGCTAACCAATTCACTCCTGACGTTGAATAATCTAAATACAAAAGGGATGATACTTGACCGAACAGACTTTGATATAAATCCGATTATCAAAAATACAGCTGCATCCTTTGAAGGAACCTGCCGCAATAAACTGATTACCATTGAACTTGTCCTAACCGACGAAAAAATGTTTGTTAATGCAGATGTGGTAAAGATTCAACAGGTTCTCTATAACCTCGTTGATAATGCGATTAAGTTTAGTCATAAGAACTCTTCGATCAAAATCGAAACCATTGAAAAATCCAATAAGCTACTGGTATCGGTAAAAGATAATGGTATCGGAATTCCAAAGGACAATATAAAGCAAATCTGGGATCGCTTTTATAAGACAGACTTGTCTCGAGGAAAAGATAAGAAAGGAACCGGACTTGGTCTCTCCATTACAAAAGAAATTATCCATTCCCACAACGAAAATATTAATGTTATAAGTACCGAAGGCATTGGAACGGAATTTATTTTTACACTGGAAAAAGCTTCGAAAAATGATTAATACAATTATTTTCTCAAAAAGGACAAAGATGATTTATTCATCCTTGCCCTTTTTCTGTTTCATATATATTATCTTACATCGATGCCATAACAGCTGGTAATTCTTCAAAAGCCTTTATTGTATAATCCGGTGCAACTGCTTCACCAAAACCATACGCCGCAAATACAAATGGAATACCTGCTACTCTGGCTGACTGCTCATCACCACTGGTATCACCCACATAAACTGCTCTTGTTACACCATTTCTCTGCATAATGAGTTTATTATTCTCGCCCTTTGGCACCATATTGTCGCCCCAGCACTGAGTATCATCGAAATATTCTTCCATTTTGTGTGCCTTAATAAAGCTTTCAATATAACCTGACTGACAGTTACTTACAATAAATAACTTATAATCCTTATGCAAAATCGCAAGTGTCTCTGCTAGCTTTGGAAACAGAATTCCGCCATGCTCTGCCAGATAGTCATTCTCCAGCTTGCAGCATTCTCCCATCATAACATCACGTTCTTCTTCACTAAGATTAGAAAACATACGATTTCCAATCTCTTTCATAGGAAGACCAAAATAGCTACCAAGCTCCTCTGCCGTTAACAGCTCTCGCTTGCATTCCGGATGCTTTGCAATAACCATATTCCAGGTCTTTAACACACCATCTGCAGAATCCCATAAGGTTCCATCTAAATCAAATAAAATTGCTTCTATTTTTTTCATAATAACTCCTTACAGTTAATATTCAGAGCCACATTAGCAAATCTCTGCTCCTGATGGCATTGGCTTCTCAGCAGTCATTAATGCAAGATTGCCTTCCGCATCCTCTGCACATAACAACATACCCTCAGATATAACTCCTGCAAGCTTTGCAGGCTTTAAGTTTACAAGAACCATAACCTTCTTACCAACCATTTCCTCTGGAGTATAATGCGCCTTGATTCCTGATACAATCTGCTTTACCTGACTACCAATCTTCACCTGGCTACATAACAGCTTCTTAGACTTTGGAACTGCTTCACAAGCAATAATCTCACCAATCTGGAACTGCATCTTTGCAAAATCATCATAGGAAATCTCTTCCTTAGCCTCAATGTCAATCACAGCCTCTGCTTCTGCCGGTGCTTCCTCACCGTTAAGCTTTCTCTGCTCTGCTTCATATTCTGCCTTCTGTGCAGCCTGAATCTCTTCAACCTTAGGCATTATCTCCTTTGCATCTAATCTTGCAAATAAGATTTCAGGAGTCTCTGTTACCTTTGTTCCGCTTTCATATAAACCAAACTTCTCTAAGTCATCAAATTCACGTAACGTTGTATTTAACTGCTTTGCAATTCTTTCTGCTGTCTCTGGCAAGAAGCTGTGAAGTAAGCTTGCTCCAATTGTAATAGACTCTGTCAAATTGTAAAGAACTTCTGCTAATCTATCCTTGCTTGCTTCATCCTTTGCAAGAACCCAAGGTGTTGTCTCATCGATATACTTGTTACAACGTCTGAATAAATCAAATACTGCAGTAATTGCATCTGCAACACGAAGCTTATCCATCTTCTCTGCTACCTTTGCTTTTGTCCCTGTTACTACAGACTTTAAGTCTTCATCAAAGCTATCTGTTACACCTGTACTCTTTACAATACCATCAAAATATTTATTACTCATAGAAACTGTACGGTTTACTAAGTTTCCAAGAATATTTGCAAGGTCTGAATTGAAACGTTCTACAACAAGCTCCCATGTAATCACACCATCGTTTTCAAATGGCATCTCATGAAGAACGAAGTAACGTGTTGCATCTACACCAAATAAATTAGCCATATCATCCGCATAAATCACATTACCCTTAGACTTACTCATCTTGTCACCGCCCTGCAAGAGCCATGGATGACCAAATACCTGCTTTGGTAATGGAAGATCTAATGCCATTAAGAAAATAGGCCAGTAAATCGTATGGAAACGAACAATATCCTTACCAATTAAGTGAAGGTCTGCAGGCCAATTCTTGTTGAATAATTCGCTAGAACCGTCTGGATCATAACCAATTTTGGTAATATAGTTGGTTAATGCATCAAGCCATACATACACAACGTGCTTAGGATCAAAATCTACCGGAATGCCCCAGCTGAAAGAGGTTCTGGAAACACATAAATCCTGTAAACCAGGAAGTAAGAAATTGTTCATCATCTCATTCTTACGGGAAACCGGCTGAATGAATTCAGGGTGTGTATTGATATGATCGATTAAACGATCAGCATATTTGCTCATCTTGAAGAAATATGCCTCTTCCTTGGCTGGCTTTACTTCTCTTCCACAGTCAGGACATTTGCCATCTACTAACTGAGATTCTGTCCAGAAGGACTCACATGGAGTACAGTAAAGACCTTCATAAGAGCTCTTATAAATATCTCCCTTGTCATATAACTTCTTGAAAATCTTCTTTACACAGTTCTCATGATCCTCATCTGTCGTACGAACGAAATTATCATATGAAGTATTCATCTGATCAAAGATTCTCTTAACCTCTCCGGCAACCTCATCTACAAACTCCTTCGGTGTGATTCCTGCTGCCTCAGCCTTCTCCTGAATCTTCTGACCATGCTCATCTGTTCCTGTCTGGAAGTAAACGTCATAGCCCTCTGCCTTTTTGTATCTTGCAATCGCATCCGCCAGAATAATCTCATAGGTATTACCAATATGAGGCTTACCTGATGTATAAGCGATTGCGGTTGTCATGTAATATTTTCCTTTGTTTTGCATGTTATATTCTCCTTCCTATTACATTAAAAAAACTCGTCCCTATTATCAAAATAAGGACGAGTTTATATACTCGTGTTACCACCTTAATTCGCTTTGTTCTCACGAACAAAACCTCCGCAGGTACTCGCTTTTGCTTTATACCCTGTCGCTATAACAGGCGAACCCTGTCGCAGCCTTACCTTACCGGCTCGGTGCGCTGCTCAGAAGCCATGTTCAGCATACTTTCTCCTCATCCCTCGCAGCCCTGACATAGTCAGTAGGATGTTCTCTGTAAGAATACCATATACTTACTCTCTTCATCATCGCTTTTCACATGTTGATATAGTATTAATTTAGCACTATTTATAGCTTTTGTAAATAGTAAAAATTTATACCTCTACACATACACTGCCTGTTTTCTAGTCAAAAGATATGTTCCTATCAACATTCCTACCGTTAGCAATAATGTCAGCACTAGTTGTGCACCAACTGACGTATTTCGCAATGCCATAATACATACCATTACCCAATTCTGTGGATGATCCTCTAAATAATGAATGATTCTTCCACTTCCATAAGAACTAAACATCCAGATTGCCCATATAATCCAAAATGCCTTTTTCTTATATTTCAGAATCAATGCCCCCATCAACAGACGTGCAGCCGGTATCAGTAAAAAAAGCATTACCAGCATTTTAGGATTTAGGATATATGCCGTAAAATCTTCTACTTCATAGGTTGTATACACTAGCCTGTGTACCAACTTTTCAGCCATATAAATCAGACCAATCATCCCAAATTCCAATAACATATTTATATATACGGATATTGTTTGTGAAAGAACATAATCCTTTCTTCTGCACCCCATGGATACCATCAAATCAAAGGTATTCTGATAACCAAAAAGTCCCAATATAAAATTAATTAATCCCCACATAAAAAGCGCAATCACTGCCCCTAATGCCATAAAAGGCATCTGAGTATCTACACGAATCGCTATTTGCGATGTAATCATTCCCGATATGCCTCCTGCAGATAATACAATCAGCATTACTAATAATTCCTTTTTATTTGTTTTCCACACATTGCAAATATTTTTCACCATTTATACACGCACCTCATACTCTTTGACAGCTTTACTACACACCACGATACCTAAAATATCCAATAATACTCCTACCATTGCCACGATTATGCTGACCACTCCAAAATGCGGAATTACCATATGCTCACTTACACTCATAATAATAATCGAAAACAAACAAACCACGATTAAAGCCCCAATATAAATCACTTTGGCTGTATTCATCCCACATCGCATAACTGCAATGCTTATACCATTTCCCATAGCACAGGAAGCAATATATAACGCTGCAAGAAACATACACAAAGAGCTTTTATCTGTTGCATATACCTTCGGTAATGCCAAAATTACTATCTCGCTAACCAACAATCCTTGCAACATCAATATATGGTAAAATAACTGCATTCCAAAAAAGGAATCCCTTCTGGTAGCTCCCATAGAAATAATATGTGACAGTGATGTCGTAATGCTAGTATATGCCAATGAAAGCAATGAAATCGTAAAGGTCATAGGTATATACAGTAATATATATTCATGAGGGGGCACACCATTTAAAAAACTCATACATACTGTCATTACAGCACCAAGTAACAATATCATCAGAAAAAACTTCTCTATACTTCGTCCCCAGTAAATCAGACTTCTTCTTAATCCTGTCATATTCTCCTCCGTTCTGCCGACTAATCCATCTCTTTTCCACACATAGCAACGAACACCTGCTGTAAACTTACCGGCTGCACCGCAACCTCAGGTGTATTGTATAACATTTTTCCCGGTTCCAGCATAACGGTAACCCCTTTACTTCTTCCCATTTTTTCTTCATGCAGTACCTTCATACCTGCTGTCATAGCATCTACCTCTTCGGCTTTTCCACTGATATGTCTGCAACTGTCTAATAAGTCTTGTGTATTTTGCTTTAATACAATCTTTCCTTTATCCAATATGATAACTTCTTCAAAAATATCAGCTGCTTCTTCAATGATGTGTGTAGAAACAACAAAGGTTCTGCCACTCTCTGTAAACTCCTCTAATAATATTTTATAGAAGTACTCTCTCATCACAACATCAAGACCTGCTACCGGCTCATCCAAAAAGGTAAAATCTGCCTTACTTGCAAGAGCAATGACAATCGTAACCATAGACATCATACCCTTAGACAGCTTGCATACCTTCTGCTTTTCCTTTAATTCAAACTTTTCCAGTAAATGCTTTGCCAGCTCCTTATCCCAATTAGGCATAAAAAGTGAAGCTATCTCCAGATAATCTTTGATTCGATAGGTATTCTGTGCTCCCTGAGCCGTCAATGGGTTGACCTCTCTAGAAAAACAAATGTGATCTAATGCTTCTCTATTCTCCCACACAGGCATACCATTATAGGTTACTGTTCCCTGTGTTGCCGGGTTCTGTGCCGATAAAATAGATAATAACGTTGTCTTTCCTGCTCCATTTCTTCCAATCAAACCGTATATTTTGCCTTTTTCCAATGTCAAATCAACGTGATTCAGCACTTCCTTTTGACCATAGATTTTCACAATGTCTTTACATATTAATCCTTCGTTATTCATAATGTGCTCCTCTCTCGTATATCCTTCTTCAATTTCCATTACATATTCTTTTCTATCAGTTCAATAAGCTCTTTTTTTCCTATTCCAATACTTTCTGCTTCTACAATTAGCATTTTCAGATATTTATCCGCAAACTCTTCCCGCTTCTTCTTTCTTATCTTTTCCTTAGCCCCTATTGCTACAAACATACCTATCCCTCGCTTTTTATACAGCACTCCGTTGTCTACCAGTATACTAATTCCCTTTGCCGCTGTTGCCGGATTAATCGCATAGAGCTTCGCCAGCTCATTGGTACTTGGTACCTTCTCTTCTTCTAAGATAATATCCCGAAGAATGTCTTTTTCTATCATTTCACTTATTTGGAGATAAATAGATTTCTCCTGATTCAGTATTTCATTCATTTTACTTTCGCCCCCCTCCATAGTATTTTTAGGTTCTTAGGTTTATTACTTATGTAATTAACCATATCACTGATACACAGTACTGTCAATAGAATTTTCAAGCAAAAAAAATTGTACGTGCCAGCGCACGCACTTTGGCAAGAATTTCTGTCGAAATTCTTGTTTAATACTCACTACGTTACAGCAATTTCCTATCACATAAAAAAAGAATGTCCACATTGAACACTCTCTTTACCATTTAATACAGAATTTCCACATTCTCTATCTCGTTATTCACTACATCAAACGCCACGATATTCTCGCTCGTTCTATGATGCGTCATATAGTATCTACCATCTATTTCCGTAATATAATAAGGCGTTCCACCGCTGATTCCAAATCGGTCATAGACATCTTCATATTCACCATTTTCCAGACTATGCAAATCCTTCGTGCGAATAATAGTCGCAACATCCTGATTCTCTTGATTATCTGTGGATATGGTAAGATAAAAATAGTCCTGTATCTGTACTAGCTGTACCATCCCCGCAATCTCAGGTGTAACCTCATAGGTTTCCAAAATCTCAAGCGTATCTGCATTGGCACGGATAATCTTCTGGTTATTATGGCCTGAGATAAAATAAATATCGTCTCCGATTATCGTAAACGACCTTACATATACACCAAACAGCTCATCTATTTTTAGGATTTTCTCTATATAGACCTCATTGGTTGCTATATTTCTCTTAAAGCAATACATTTCTCCTGTAATAGAACTCCATGCATAAAAGGTCTGTCGCTTCTCATCATACTGAACAAAATGCGGCTTCATACCAACACCATCAAAAGCTAAAGTCTGCACATAGCCATTTCCTGTATTCTCAAAGACTACTATCCGATTATTATCCGTATCATCAATCAACAGCACCGTACCATCTCCAGCTATGGTATGAGCATAGTTTACATCCTTTGTCAGTACCTTCCATTCCGTAATCGGACTTGTCAGATTGTCATGGAAAAGAATCTGATTGTGATAGCAGTCTGCAAGGAAATAAGTATCATCTATTTTCGTCAGATATGTCGCTACGTTTAAGGTATCGTATGTATTTTTCTCATAGTTAACCGGCTCTAGTAGCTTATCCGGTGTTTCCACAGCTATGCTTTCCCATTCATATGTAGAAAACGGCTGCACTTCCTCAGCGGAAGCATCTGCACAGCCATATAAAAAGGTTGTTATAAGCAGAGTAATTAAAAATATTTTTTTCATATTTTGGATTCCGTTTCGCTTTTTACTAAAGCATACGATATCCTATTCATTTTGTCTATTATCAAACATATATTTTATATTACCACTTCATCTGAAATTTAACATTCTTGGCTTCTTCATTAACTACTGTAAAGGTTATTCGTCCAGGTTCAAATCCTGCCAAATCAAGTACTGCATCCATATTAGTGATATCAATTTCCTTCATGTTACTATCTTGTTTTTTCTCTCCTTTTACATGTGCATATATTTGTATACCTTTTGTATAAAACACTATTACCAATACACCAATTATAGGCCCAATACTAATCAATATTTTCATAATTATAGCATTCCTATCAACCAATAACAGACATAACGATAAATCCATCATAACTCTGTTGTTTTTTCAGCCCTTGACATTACATACAACAGATTATCACAATCTACTGCTTGACTATATGTTTGACTATTTCCAAGAAAAATACCCTTCATTTCTTTTATAATTTCAACCCAATTTTGCTTTTTATTGCATATTGCATCTGCATCTTTTATTCCTGTACATATCCCACTTAATTCTCCAAAATCTGCAAATGCTCTCATTTTTCCAAATGAACATATTCCTTTATTATTTGTCTGATTGGTATCATCCAAATATGACAATAATGCAAACATTTCCATTTCTGTCGCATTCTCAGGATTAACATCATTTACGCTTATTTCATAATCTCCAACCTTTACGATGGGTTCCGTTGGAGTTGAAGAGTCTGCATAAGATGCAATATATACATCATGTCCAATCATAATGATACCTACCCTCTTCCCTTCATCGGATGAATCTGTTTTTTGAGTTGCATTCCCTACTTCAAATGATTTTTTTACAAAGTAGCTCTCAGGTGCATTTTCCTTATTATTAACAATCCTGTTTTGAATTCCTCTAATATCCACTATTTCCCTCTCCTTTTTACAAACCAAATATATTTAACATAAATATCTATATACTTACTATATTATTATATTTTCTTTTTACTTTAAATACCTCTTGCACGAATCGGCGGTAAATAGCAAAAAACGGCGGTCAAAGACCACCGTTTTTCTATGACATACAAATGTCATTTTTTTCTATTACGATACTATGTGTGAAGTACCCATCTTGATAGCTACAAATATCTTCTCCACCATATTTTTCTACAACACTTCTGATATTCGTCAATCCAATTCCATGTTTCTTTTTGTCTGCTTTCGTTGTCTGAATCTTTCCATTATGAATGCTTAGAGGTTGTTCCACTGGATTTTTGGTTGATATATATATATTATGATTCTCATACCAGAACCTTACATGAATCATCTTTGCCTGTTTTGTTGCTTTTTCGCACGCTTCTATTGCATTATCCAGTAAATTCGCCAGTAGCGTCACCATATCCTCATCCTTTAAGGGAATTCCTTGCAAATCATTTACCGACAGAATCATAGCAATACCTTTTTTACGAGCTTGTTTATACTTTTGATTTAATACACTGTTTGCAATCACATGATTCGTATTAATATAGTCTACTTCATCTATCCAGTTCTCATTCATGTTTCGCAGGTAGTCGTTTGCTTCCTCATAAGCATGATTCTTCAAAAGTCCTTGTATACATGACATATGATTCTTAAAATCATGCAATTGTTTTCTTTGTTCGTCATATACGCCTTCCATATACTCTGTCATAGCAAATCACCCTTTATCGAATAGTATTTTTCTTTTACTGATTGTCTATATTGTCCAACTTCTCATATAATGAATACTGCTGTCTCTCCTGATTCCTTACTTCAAAACAAAGCTTATGCTTCTGACTTTCTATATAACAAATGTCTGCTATCGGAATTGTCTTCTCCCCTTCTATAAAGGGACAAGTGATTGTTTTAGTATGTAATTGGAGCTTTCTCAATACGGCATCCATACACTCCGGCAGTAGCTGTTCCAGCATATCCTTTAATAGAAAACGTAATACATTTAAACGGTATCCCTCAATGGCATAGTCCAGGAATGCCGTTGTAAATACCAGAATTACATCCTTATCATATTCTCGGATTTCCTGTGCTAATTCTAAGCCACTCATCTGTGGCATATTGATATCCAAGAATATAACCTGATATTCCTGTCTTTCCGCTATCTTTTCTTTCAGCTCCCTCGCAGATGAAAACAACGCTAGCTCATACTCTTCTATTTGTTGCTTCTGCATGATACTTTGTATAAGCTCCTGCATTCTAATTAAATACTTTTGTTCATCATCACATATTGCAATGTTTATCATCAAACCACCTTTTACCCTATTCCTTCTTGCTAAAACTTATATAAATGGTAATCATTTCAAACTAGTTTACATAACTATATATTACATGAAACCCTAAAAAATAAAAACACCCTATTGTTCTTTCTTTGTAATTATTCCTTAGCCCTTTTTGAATAATCTTTACCAAATATTAGTTGTAAGCTCTCTTTTCATCTGCTAAAATATTTTTTATATGTTTTAACGAACTAATTACATTTACGTTCGGTTCTTCCCATCGAAAAGAAAGGATTTTTATCATGGATTTTTTATTACAATTAGTACTATTAATTGTCGGCTTTGTCATGCTGATTAAAGGCGCTGACTGGTTTGTGGAGGGTGCTGCCGGTATTGCCAGAAAGTTTGGTATTCCTCAGCTCGTTGTTGGTCTTACCATTGTTGCTATGGGAACCAGTGCACCTGAGGCTGCTGTTAGTATCACTGCTGCTCTCAAAGGAAATGCAGGAATTTCTATCGGAAACGTAGTCGGCAGTAACATTATGAATATTTTTGTTATCTTAGGACTTTCTGCTGTAATTATAGCAATTGCCATTCAGGAATCTACAATTAAATACGAAATTCCTTACTTACTTTTCATTTCCATTGTATTCCTTATCATGGGATATACCGGTGGAACTATTACACTTCTTGAAGGTATTGTTCTCTGGGCTTTGTTTATTCTCTATCTTGCTTATCTGTTTCGTCTTGCTAAAAAGGGTAGTGATGAAGAGGAAGAAGAAAATAGAAGTCCACTTTTCCTCTTACTTAGTGGCATAGTTGGTGCCATCATCATTGTTTGGGGAAGTAACATTACCGTAGATAGCGCAACTGCCATTGCAAAAATGATTGGTTTAAGCGAAAGCTTTATCGGTCTTACCATTGTGGCACTTGGAACCTCTCTTCCTGAATTAGTAACTTCTGTTACTGCTGCCAAGAAAGGAAATGCTGATATTGCTATCGGAAATATTGTAGGAAGTAATATTTTCAACATCTTATTTGTAATTGGTACTACTGCCTTGATTATTCCTGTTCCATTTGCTGCGAACTTTTTAATCGATTCGGCTATTGCTATTTTTGCAGCTATATTGCTCTGGGTTAGCGTATTCAAGGCTAAGAAATTAACACGTACAAGTGGTATTATCATGTTACTCTGTTATGGAGCTTACTTTGTATATTTGCTTATGCAGTCGTAATTATTGAGTGCCTTAATAATTAGAAAAACTTTATGGTAATACTATTACATACAAAAAGTCACCGTAATGATATTTTAATCATTTACGATGACTTTTTTATTTCCTTTATATTCCCATAATCATGGATACGATCGGCATGGAAACAACCGATAACAAGGTTGTCAAAGCAACTCCCTTGGAAGCAAGCTCATAGTTCCCATCATACTGCTGGGCAAGCATGGCAGTCATACTACCCACCGGCGTAGAGAGCATAACCAAACAAACTCCTAAGAGCATCTCATTGAATCCTAGCTGCTTTACAATAAACAATCCGATGATCGGAATGATAAGAAGCTTGATGCCTGTAAAAATCATTAGCTTTTTATCTTTTAACAATTCTTTTATCTTCATCTGTGACATCGCATCACCGATAACCATCATGCTTAATGGTGCGGTCAGGTTACCAAGCGTATTTGCTACATCTTCAATCGCTTTCGGCACCCTAAGCCTTGTAAGATATAGAATCACCGAAATAATACATGCAATAACACCAATATTAAAGATATCTTTCCATGGTATTGCCTTTTTTTCCTGTTTTGCACCTTCTTGCTTTTTACATAAAGCTCCAACACCATAAGTATAGATTAAAACATTATATGGTATCAAAAATAGGGATGCATAAAGCAGGGATTCATTTCCATACATGGCAGTAAGCAGTGGAAAGCCCATAAAGCCTATATTGGAAAATACTGCCATGACCTTATAGACTCCATAATCATCTTTCTTAACGCGCAGCAGCCTTGGAATAATCTCTGCAATCACTAAAAGTGCCACATAAAAACTGATTGCGAGTCCTATTGTCAATGCTAGTTCTTTTCCTTGTATTGTGGTTTCTTTATTAATCGTAGAAGACAAAATCAATGCTGGATTTGCCACATTAACAACAATTCCCGACAATAGTTTACTTGCCTCAGCACCAAATAGACCTATTCGCCTACATACATAGCCAATCATCATAACAATAAATAGTACCATCATTTGCTGTAATAAAATCATTTCATCGCTTCCTTAATCACTCTTAATACATTTTTACTTGCCAGTTTGTCAAGCTGTCGCGGTGTTATACCCTTTTTCTGCAATGCATCAAATAGTAATGGCATCTGTGTTGGATTGGAAATCATAGGCACATTTTCTATACCATCAAAATCTGTACCGATTCCAATACAATCCTCTCCGCCAATTTTTATAAAATGCATCACATGTGCGACTAAATCCTCTATACTAGTAACTCCATCTCTACGGCTGTTGACAAATTCAGAATAAAAATTTAGTCCTGCCACTCCACCACGCTCAGCCAGTGTGCGTATCATATCATCAGTCATGTTTCTTGTGTGTGGCGTTAATTCCCTGCTATTTGAATGCGAAGCAATAAATGGTTTCTTGCTTAAGAAAGCCACATCATAAAATCCTCCATCCGACAAATGTGACACATCTATTAGTATACCCCTTCGATTCATTTCTGCAAGAGCATCTTTTCCAAAATCTGTAAGTCCTTTTTGCATTATGTTTTTATCCTCAGAATTAGGATACCCAAAACAATTGGAAAAATTCCATGTTAATGCAATAGCACGAACTCCCTGCTGGTAAAGCATCTCCAAGTTCTCCATCTTTCCATCTACCATTCTTCCATCCTCGACAGTAAGAATTGCTGACGAAAGTCCTTTTTCCCAGTTTCTTTTCATGTCATCATAGTTACGAGCAGGTGCAACGATGTCTTGATGTTTTTCTATTTCATCATGAAAGTTTCTACATAAAATGTGAAAAAAATCCTCGTCTACTGGCATAGGCGGATTTCTCTTTTCCTGTCTCGGGGGAAAAAAAATAGCATAAAACTGGCACATTTGTTTTGCCTCATGCATAAGTTTTAAACTCTGCATACCTTTATTCTCATACAACCAACCACTCCCCTTATCTAATGTCTGAAGCAATGTGTCACAATGCATATCAATGTAAGAGTACATATTCTTCTCCTAATCTCTTTTTCTATCCATATATCATAATAAAATTCAAAAAGATAGATACCTTTCACAACTAAGATATCTATCTTATTCACCATTTATACCATATTATATTCCATCATCTCATATAGTAATCTGCTGCCTTCCACAATTTCCGGTGGCAAAAGTGCCCTTGCAACACACTTTAACTCTGCTTCCGGTTCATCCTCCTTCTGCAGATAAGCATAATCACCATCCAAACGAGAAACCGAATAATAAATCTTATCTAATAACATATGCCTCCTCCTATTCCTCTATATTACTGTTGCAATCTTATCACATTTTTCTAATAAGACAAAGAGATTTTTCATCGACTAGCAAAATAGCAAAATGCACCATTGGTCCTGCCATTCATTAGTTCTGGCATGTATTTATTACCAAATTTCTTGATGTATTTTGTTGTATTTTGTTTAATTTATACATTTTCATTGCTTTCATTTTCTGGATAGGTTATATTAATAATAAGAAGTAGTTTTACTGTCCGCAAAGCAATATTAAGACAGTACAGGAGGTAAGTACCTTGACAGGTTATGAAAATGATCCTAATGGATATGCTGCTTACGTTGCCCAAAAAGCAAATGACCATATCCCTCAGGAAGAGTACGATCAACTTGTTGAGCCATATCGCGAAGCTATGACCCGTTTAGAGGTTCGTATGAAAGGGCTCAATGAAGATTACAGAAAAAAATATCGAGATTATCCGATTCATAATATTCAAACACGAATTAAAAGTAGAAAAAGTATCGAGCATAAACTTGTTGCAAGAAAACTTCCCATTACAGCATTTGCAGCGAAAGACACTCTTACTGACATTGCCGGAATCCGTGTTATTTGCTATTTCACCGATGATGTGTACCATATATTAGCAGCGATAAAAAGTCAGACCGATTTAATGATTATTAAAGAAAGTGATTATATTACTTATCCAAAATCATCCGGCTATAAGAGCTACCATATGGTTCTTGGCATTCCAGTATATCGTATTGAAGGTATGCAATATTATCCAGTAGAAATCCAACTTCGTACTCTTGCTATGGATTTATGGGCAAGTATGGAACATCGTATCTGCTACAAAGGCGAGATTCCGGATGAAACCACAGATGCCTTTACTCGATATTCCAATGAACTTTCTGAAATGGAACGTCGCATGAAGCATCATTTGGATGAAATTCGCAGGAATAATCCACAAGAACCAATGCAATAATTAGATTCTAAAGCAGCAAAGAAGCACTTCTAAGGAAGCGCTTCTTTTTTATGTAATAGGAAATTGCTGTAACGTAGTGGTAGTTAGACAAGAATTTCGTAAGAAATTCTTGCTAAAGTGCGTGCGCTGGCACGCACTATTTTTATGTATTAGATATAACGTTTTTCCATTTTAATCACCGCAAAATAATTACACCATTTCTGATTAATTTTTTTTGCTATTTCATTAGATATCTCATCATCACTCTTCTTATATCCTTGTGGAACCACCACATCAAAAATGAGATTCGTATGTGTCGGTCCTGCTACCATTCGAAAATCATGAATGGTAAGCTCTTCATCATACTGTCTTACCAGCTCTACAATCTCCTGGCGAAGCCCCATAACCAACTCATTATCCGTAGCAATGGGATCCATGTGAATCACTGCCTCACAGTGAAATTTCTGCTTAATCTGTAGTTCAATTAAATCTATGGAATCATGAAGCTCATATACATCTATATTTCCGGGCACTTCAGCATGAAGAGAAATCATCATTCTTCCAGGCCCATAATTATGTACTACCATATCATGAACACCAACTACATCCGGATGCTCCATAACTGTTTTCTCTATTTCTTTAACGAATTCCTCATCCGGTGCCTCACCAAGCAGCGGACTTAAGGTATCTCTTGCCGAATTTATACCTGCTATCAGAATAAAAATAGCAACAACGAGTCCTGACCAACCATCTAAATTCACATGTAAAAACTGATACACCAGCATAGATAACAATACCACAGCTGTAGAAATACAATCACTTAAGCTGTCTGTTGCTGTTGCCTTCATAGCAGACGAGTCCAGCTTGTTCCCATAAATTCGGTTATAAAAAGACATATAGACTTTTACCGCTATGGAAACAAACAAAATAATGATCGTAAGTACACTAAGCTCCATTTGCTCTGGATGTAAAATCTTTTGAATAGAGGTCTTAAATACCTCAACCCCCATAACAATAATCAATACAGACACAGCAAGACCAGATACATACTCAATTCGTCCATGCCCAAACGGATGCTGTGGGTCTGGCTCTTTCCCAGCTAAATGAAATCCCAGCATCGTAATAAAGCTGCTACCTGCATCCGACAAATTGTTAAAGGCATCTGCCATAATGGATACCGAACCACTAAAAAAGCCTGCCAGATACTTTCCAATAAACAAAACAATATTTAGTGCAATTCCTATCGCTCCCATGAGTACTCCATATGCCCTACGTACAACCGGATTGCTATATTCCTGATAATCCTTGATAAATAAATGACTTAATAATGTAACCATTGCAGCCACCTCTCATTTCAATATAAGTAAAACCATGTAAATTTCCAATATTATACAACAAAAACAGCCGCTTATAAAGCGGCTGTCGTTTCTTTTCGTGGAAATGTGATGGTTGCCTTGAATAAATCTCCATCGACTACTATTTCAAAGCTTCCTTTCTGTGCCTCTACAAAGCTTTTCGCAATCGCAAGTCCAAGTCCTGAGCCTTCCGTATTACGAGACTGGTCTCCACGTACAAAACGCTCGGTAAGTTCTTCCGGTCTTACATTCAGCTCTGTTGCAGAGATATTTTTCATTATAATTTGCACCTGATTTTCTCCTTGTAAAATATCAATATAAACTCTGCTGTTTGGCATAGCATACTTTTGAATATTCACAAAGAGATTCTCGAAAATACGATACGTCTTCTGATTATCCAGTGATACTATAATTTTTTCGTCCGGCACATTCCAGCGGATATCCAATCCCATATTAGAGAGCTTTTCTTCATGCTCGATATATACCTGCTTCATGAGATTAACCACATCAACATCCATATACTGTAATACAATATTCTGGCTGCTTGCCTTACTAACCTCGAATAAGTCTTCAATCAATACCTTTAATCGAAGGGACTTTCTTGACAGGGTATCAATATATTCTCTTCTTTCCTCTTCGGTAATTTCTTCTTTTTTCAAAAGTTCAACATAGGTAGTAATGGCAGTAAGCGGTGTCTTTAAGTCATGTGATACATTGGTAATCAGCTCTGTTTTCATGCGCTGACTCTTCGTCTCCTGTTCCACAGCCTTCTGAAATCCCTCCTCAATCCTGCAAAGCTCTGCCTTCAAGCTGTTAAAGACTCCAAAGTCCTCCTCTGCTTCCTGCGTAAATTCACCGTTTGCAATACGCCTGGTCATATTCAGAGCCTTTTTATAATCCTCTACAACCTTTGCGTAATATTTTCTTATTAAGAAAAATAGTACCACTGAGTAAATAATAAGTCCGAAGAGTCCCATAAACCACATGCACATCATGATACCTAAAATCACAAAATTCACTGCCACAAACTTAAATATGGTCTTTGATGCCTTTTCACTCAAATCCACCTGCTTCAGGGACTCCATACCTCTGACACATAACCCTTTTATGCCCTTCCACATGCGATAGAGCAGACTATATTCCCTGATATAATCAACGAGTCCCAAGGTAAATACCGGTCTGATATACAATAAGGTCAGATAATCACAACCAAGTATCATAAGCATGCCTAAAAATGATGTAAAAAACTGTATCCATTCCGGGTTGTTATAAGTATTTCCATATTGAACCAGCATTCCAAGTTCTGCAACAAACTGCCCATATAACCCACTAAATGCAACTAGCATAGGTGCCCCTAAGAAAACTGCTATTTCCAGAAAATACTGCTTTCCACGTCTTGTAAAGGTTAGCTCTTCCTTCCAAACCTTGTTGCTTGTCATAAGCAATAGTAGCACGAGCAACAGAATCAGATTGCTTACATAGCAGATTTCTACATAAGAATGATTTACAATATGGTAATATTCATCACTTCTGGAATAACCACCATCTAACTGAAAACCATCTGCTACATTCTCTGGAATTCCATAAGCAACTTGGAAATTGATAATTTTTTGTGGAGGATATTGATTAATATCCAGTTCTTCACTCATCAGATTTTCCAAACGATAGGTTCTGTCACAGCGCTGTAAGCTTTTTAAAATCGCATCCGGATTCAAATCCGTTATTTTTGCAACTCTGACATCCATATTGCCCAGTTCATCAAACGAAAGCGTGAGATAATATTGATAATGCTCCGCCACCCTGTTAAAATCCTCTTCATTTACAGGAGACTTAAAAATGGTTCCAAGCGGCATCGTTGTATTCGTCAACGGTTGCTTATCACCTATAACATAATAATCATACTCTCTTCGAGAATCCTCAAATCTGCTCGCCCAGTACTCTATCTGAGACTCTATAACATATGCTTCATCCGTATTCTTTCCTGCAAGCGAAGGAAAGTAGAAATCCTCTATCGTTCCTTCTGCCTCGCCTATGCTTTTCATATATTCATAGTATAATACATAACACCCCTGATAGAGACGCGAAGTAGTATTCTCATATACGGCTTCATTTACTTCCTGCGTATAGGTCTGTTCTCCTACCTCTCTCATAATCTGCCTATACACCAATGGGCATATGCAAACATTTATAATTGCAAGCGAGACTAATATTATAATTGTTATATTTATTCTCTTTTTACGGCTGTTTTTCCATTTTGTATCCAACGCCCCACACCACCTTTAAATATTTTGGTTCTTTCGGGTTAATCTCGATTTTATCCCGAATGTTTTTTACATGTACCATGATGGTATCTGTATTGATTGCCATCTCATTCCATACCCGTTCATAGATTTCCTCTGCCGAAAACACTTTGCCGGGATTCTTCATTAATAATAAAACGATTTTATACTCTATTGGTGTCAGCTTTACCGGCTTCCCATCTACGGTAAGCTCCACGGTATCTTCGTTCAGTTCAAGACCACCTAAAATATGTATTCTGTCATTTTCTACCACTGCCTGTGACTTATTCTTAAATCTGGTATATCTTCTCAGCTGGGAATTTACCCTTGCCATCAGCTCTAACGGTGTAAATGGCTTTGTGACATAGTCGTCAGCTCCGATATTTAATCCGATTACCTTGTCCGTTTCCTCTGATTTTGCCGACAGCATAATAACCGGGAATTCATGCTCCTTACGAAGCTCCATTGTCATGGTAATGCCATTCATTCTAGGCATCATAATATCCACGATCGCAAGATGAATCTCATGTTGCTTTATCATTTCCAAGCCTTCGATACCATCTGCTGCCTGATAGACCTCATAGCCCTGACTTCTTAAAAAGATCTCAATCCCGTTACGAATCTCTTTATCATCTTCCACAACTAAAATAGAATATTGCTCCTGCTTTATTGGTTCCATCTTTCTCCCTCACAATCTCTGTCATCATTCTGTACATTCCCAGTCATAAGTATGTAACCGTTACTTGTGCTTTTCATATCGACTTTAGTGTACCACATTGAGCATATTATGTAACCTTATAATCTTTGAGAAACAAAAGATTACTGATTGCTGTATCTCCAAGAAAGTCTTCCCCCATACCTAGCAGTTCTATGAACTGCCCGTTGATAACATTCCACTGCTGCCAACGCTATTCGTCTCTCTTCATAATTAAATGCAATATTCTGTGCCGCTCTTCCCACTCGTTCACGTTCCTCCGGATTTTCCAATATTGCCAGGATTCTATCCTTCCACGTTACTTCGTTCTCATGTGTCATATATCCTGTCACACCCTCTACTACTATATCTTCCACACCGCTTGCCTTGACTGCTACAATAGGTTTACCTACTGCCATAGCTTCCAGTAAAACAATTCCCTGTGTCTCTGACTTGGACGAAAAAACAAACAAATCACAAGCCTTTAAATACGCAGCAATTTTTTCATTCTCTACCTTTCCCACAAATACTACCTCTTTTTCCAATCCAAGATGCTTTGTCATTGCTTTCAGCTCTACCAATTGTGGGCCGTCTCCTATCATTAGATAGCGAAATGTTTTCTGTTGCTTTTGCAATGCTTCTTTTAATAGGCCAAGACCTCTTAACTGAAATTCTACATTCTTCTCCTTCGCCATTCTGGAAACGGTACACAATAGATAATCCACATCTTTTCCATACTGTTCTCTTAAATCTGTTACCAGCTCCTTTCTTGGGGTAAAGCTCTCAATCGGTATTCCTGTCGGCAAAATGGTTATTGGTGTCTCTATCTGTCTGCTTTCTAAATATCTACGCATTCCTGCCGTTGGTGCTACTATTCCATCACACTGATTACAGAACCAGACAAGATACTTTTCCACAAAGCCTGTACCTTTTTCCAGCCATGATAGAGGTTTTACATAGTGTAGATAAGCCTCGTATCTGGTATGATAGGTAAAAATGACTGGAATGCCATATTTTTTACGTAGATGAATCGCTACATTTCCTACCAATGCAGGATGATGCACATGAATTACATCAATCGAAAGCTCCTTTATCTTTTTCTCAAACAAACTTGTCAAGACATTCGGAATCGGTGCACCTACTACAGCAACAGGAAGGGAAGGATAACGTACCACATATTCTTCTTCCTCCTGCTCTTTATATGTCGGTGCAAACACATACACCTCATGCCCCAGTTCCTTTAATGCCTTTGCCAGATGGTCTACGGAAATTGGTACACCACCCATATATGGCTTATAATTATTTGTAAACATTGCTATTCTCACAATTCTCTTCTCTCCTTCATCATCACGTTATAGCACTCTCTTTTTCTATCCACAGCAATTTTATAAAAACAGCAATTTATCCCCAAATAAATATCCTGCACCCACAAACATCAGATTCCAAACTATAATCCCCAATGTGGAACTGATACAATACTTAGCAAAGTCCATCCGAATTACCCCCGCCGGAATAGAAATCAAAGTTCTTACCATTGGAATCAGCTTACTAACGAAGATTCCTACACTTCCCTTTTGTTGCAAATAAGCTATTTTACTCTCAATAACCTTCTGATGCTTTGGAAATCTCCGATAATATTGAGTTAGAAAATATCCACCCCCCGTTCTCCCTAATACATACAGAATAATACTTCCTGTTAAGCCTGCTGCCACGGTAATCAAAAGAGCCAATGCAAAATTGATATTCCCCTGTGCTGCCCACAGCCCTGCAAGCGGCATAATAACTCCCGCCGGAAATCCGGGCAGATTTAGATATTCCAGTAATACAATCACAAAAATGGCAATCCAGCCATAATCTGTTACATACTGCATAAATACTCCTACATCCATAATCTCTCTCCTCATTTTTCTTTGTTCTGAATGTAGGATACTCCTCAAATCTAAAAATCCCCGGCAGGAAAAACAAAAGAAATTCTAAAGATTTTATAAGCATACAAAAAACAGCACCTCCATAGATGCTGTTTCTCTCTTTTCTTCTCTTATTAATTTGACAAACCGCTCGCACTATCTCTGGAAGGTGAGAACATGCTTTCAATCTGTTCATCAGTTAATTCAATATTATAGTACTCTGTAAAGTAGTCTCTAGTTACCTGATGAATATCTACGTCCTCAAACAATTCCGGATATACAGTCTTAGCAAACCACTGTAAAGTTACTGGTGTGTCTGCACCTGGTGTATAGGTTCTGTATAAGCCTAATGGCATCTTATATACCTGACCATTCTTGACTGCATCTACCGTGCTCCAGTCATCTCCACCGATTGCATTATTATATAAATCCTCTGGAAGAGCTGATGTAAAGTTAGTAATCACAATAATTTCAGGATTCCATTCATATACCTGCTCCATATCAATGGTCATATTTCCCATTCCCTCTTCGTCACCGGCAACATTAATTGCACCTGTGGCATCACACCAGAACTGACCAAAGAAAACCGAGCCGGAAGTAGACATGGTTTCCTCACTATAATTAAAGAGAATCATAACTCTCTTCTTATCCTCTTCAGCAATAGCTGAAACCTTTTCCTGAATATCTGCATATGCTTGATTGCTGTATTCAGATACTCTCTGACTTAATTCGCTCTCACCAAAAATATCATCAAATAAGCTAATCCACTGGTCATATGTCTCTACAACATCATAATTCCAATTTGATACAGAAACCGTTACTGCTGGAATTCCTGCATCTCTTAAAATCTGTGCCTGTTCTGCACCTACACCGATAACAATATCAGGATCAAGCAATAAAAGCTCTTCTATATTAATCTCTGTACCGTTAATAAACTCTGTTTCTGCCTCTAAGATTTCCGGATAAATCTCACTCAATAAACCACTCTTAGCTGCTCCCATTGATGCCGGATGAAGTCCGACAATCTTCTCTGCACCACCTAAATACACGGTTAATACAGAAGCTAATGGTAACGTATTACCAACAACAATTCGTTTGATTTCTGTTGGCACTTCTACTTCAGCACCTGCATGATCAACGATAACCTTGGTAGCTGGTGTTTCTGCTTCCGCTACCTTCTCTTCTGTTATCTCTACTTCACTGCTCTCTGTTTCTGCAACTGTACTTTCTACTACATCCTGCTCTGTTGTGCCTTCCTCTACATTTGCTGTGTTGCTTGTACTTCCACAACCAGCTAAGCTTAACACAAGAGCACCTGTTAACATCATAGATATTATTTTTTTCATCTTTTGTTTCTTCCTTTTTCTTAGTTTACATAAATTATAAAATCTTCACTCTATGGATTTTGCAATTTAATTTCCTGATGCGATAGATAATGGTAACACACAGGTATACTTCTTCTCTCTATGGTAAAAGTCTTGGATTTTTACATTTACACCAAAAGCTTTCTCCAGATTTTCCTCAATAATACTGCTATGTGCAGCTCCAAATACACTGCTTCCGTCACGATTTAAGATTAATGCCTTATCTGAGATGGAAATGGCATGCTCTGGATAATGTGTATTTACAATGGATGAAATACCTTCTTCATCACGAAGACTCTTAATGGTTTCTAATACAATAAGCTGATTCTTGAAGTCCAGATTGGATTCCGGTTCATCCAGAATCATCAGCTTTGGTTCTGCTGCCAATGCTCTTGCAATCAGAACCATCTGTAGCTCACCACCACTGATTTTACTGCAAAGCTTACCCTTCAGATATCCAATTCCAATTCTGTCTATGCATTTGGATGCAATCTCTTTATCCTTTTTTCCCGGCTGCTCTAACATTCCAAGATGACTGTTTCTTCCCAAAAGCACCATCTCATCTACGGTATAAGCAAACGCAGAAAGCTTCGCCTGTGGTACATATCCAATGTTGCGCCAAAGTTCGCTATGCTTCATTTCCTGTACATTTTTTCCATCAATCTGAGTCATTCCACTACGCCACTTTAAAAGCCCAAGTGTACACTTTAATAATGTGGTTTTACCTACACCATTTGAACCAAGAATGGACAGGATTTCTTTTTCTTCAACACAGCAATTTATATGATTTAATATATTCTTACCATTTGCATAGCCAAAGCAACCATCCACTACTTCAAATTTCATTAACGGATACCTCCTGTTTTTCTAAGTAAGATAATAAAGAACGGTGCACCGATTACTGCTGTCAAAATAGAAATCGGAATCTCTGCTGCAGTTGCACTTCTTGCTATCGTATCAATAATGACCATGAAAATTGCACCTAAACCAATACTGGCAGGAACAATACTCTTATTATTATTTCCAAAAAGCATTCTGGAAACATGTGGAATCAACAAACCAATCCAACCAATCTTTCCACAAAGTGAAACAACAGATGCTGTAATCATGGCAGAAGCAATAATGGTAAGCATTCTAATCACCTTAACATTAACACCAAGGGACTTTGCCTCATCCTCATGTAATGACAAGGTATTAAGCTTCCATCTAAGCATAAATATCATAACCATACCAATAATAATAAATGGACAGCCAAGTATTAAATCATCAAAGCCAACCCCAGAAAGACTTCCCATAAGCCAGAATGTAATCTCTGGTAAAGTATCCTGTGGATCAGCTACATATTTGAGCAAGGATACCATTGCTTCGAATAAAGAGCTGATTACCATACCTGAAAGGATAATCATCATCATAGAGCTTTCACCCTTTACCCTGCTAATAAAATATACCAATGCCACACAGGCAATACCTGTCAAAAATGCAAAGCTCTGAATTCCCAAAGAACCAAACCCAAGCATAATTCCCATTGTCGCACCAAAGGAAGCACCTGTTGCAACACCTAAAGTATCCGGTGTTGCTAGTGGATTGGAGAAAAGACTCTGGAAAGCCGCTCCTGAAACAGCAAGACCGCCGCCTGCCATTGCTGCCAATAACACTCTTGGTAAACGAATATTATAAATAACGGTTCTGACATTTTCATCCACCTCTTCCAACGCAATACCTGCCGGAATCAGTGTATTAATTATCTGTCCTACACTTATACTGTATCTGCCTATTCCCATGGCTAACAGCATCGTTGCTACCAACGTAACAGCAATACCGATTACCCATACACTTTGTTTTAAAAAATTATTCTTCATCTATTGAAACCATATGCCTTTCCACTATCCGGACAAGGCACTTTCACCCCTTGTCCGATATAGCATTTGTATTCTGCTTAGTTTGCTGATGCAGCACTAGGAGGATTAAACATGTTTTCTACCTGTTCATCTGTCAACTCAATGTTATAAAAATCCTTATAGTAATCTCTTGCTACCTGTTCTACATCTATATCAGCAAATAGTTCAGGATATACTGCCTTAGCAAACCACTGTAAGGTAACCGGTGTATCTGCACCTGGTGTAAAAGAACGATAAACACCTAATGGCATCTTATAAACCTGCTTGTTCTTTACTGCATTGATAGAGCTCCAATCATCACTTCCGATAGTATTATTATACAAATCCTCTGGCTGAGCCTTTGTAAAATTAGTAATGATAATTACATCCGGATTCCATTCATATACCTGCTCCATGTTAATTGCCGCATTACCAAGAGACTCAATACCTTCTCCTACGTTAATAGCACCTGTTAAGTCACACCATGACTGCCCAAAGAAAATCTTACTTGATGTTGTCATGGTTGCATCGCTATAAGAAAATAAAATCATAACTCGCTTTCTATCTTCTTCTGCAATTGTTGATACCTTTTCCTGAATAGAAGCCTGTACCTGTCTGCTGTATTCTGTTACATCACCTTCGTATGCACTTCCACCAAAGATAGCATCAAAGGTTTCAAGCCAGTGACTATAAGTCTCAATAACATCGTAATTCCACTTCGATACAGATACCACAGTTGCAGGAATTCCAGCAGCACGAATTGCCTCTGCCTTTTCCTCTGAAACACCGATTACTAAATCCGGATCAAGCTTTAAAAGCTCCTCCATATTAATATCTCCACCATTATAAAAATCTGTTTCAGCATTTAAGAGTTCTGGATACATCTCACCTAAAATACCATTTTCCGCTGCCTTCAAAGATGCAGGAGCCATTCCAACAATTTTTTCTCCACCGCCTAAATAAACTGCTAACGGACCAACCATTTGCCATGACCCTACAACAATTCTGTCAATCTTCTCTGGTACTTCCATCTCTACACCTGCATCATCTACAAAGGTTCTCTTTGTAGCAGACTCTGCCTGTGCTACTTCCTCTTCGGAAATAACAACTTCGCTACTTTCTGTTTCAGCAGTTGTTTCTGCTTCTACAGCTACTGTTGTACTCTCTGCTACATCAGACGCTGTATTCGTACTTCCACACCCAGCTAAGCTAAGCACAAGTACACCTGTTAAAATCATAGATACTAATTTCTTCATTTTTATACCCTTTCTTTACTCCGAAAACTTTTTTGCCATATAAACCCAGCGCTTATGGTGGTACAGCTTACTGGATATCGCATATTTTGGCAATTCTACCAATTTTACGCCTTCGGTATTTTCTCTATATCTCAGCAATAATGGGTCCGCTGCCACAAGTGCGCAATGCTCTCCATTTATCGCTGCCAATATCATATCCTCATCCTCTGTGTATTCTGCTTCTACATTTGTCATGCCAGCATCCTTACCAAACAAGGAAACCACTCTTACCTTCTCATATCCCTGAGCAAGAAGGTCAACTCTTATCGACGAAGCAATAATACCATCTTCCAGTACAACAGCTTCTCCTTTCTTGTCTCCTTGTACTTTAATTGGTTCCTGTGACACTTCCATGCTATTTCCTGTCTCAAAAACCTTTTCCAGACAGGCAAAATAATGCTCTGTACCAAATTCACCAACTGGTAAACCTGCTAAAAACGGCATATCATATTTTTCTTCTAAATCTTGAGCAATTAGTGCTCCTGCCTGTGTTACTGCAAGATTAACATCTGCCTTATAGAAGGATAAAAACTCATCCATATCATTAGACATAGAAAGAACACTATTTAGCTCATAGCCTCTTTCTTTTAATACTGTCTTTAATGCCTGTAGATTTTCTTCGCTCATATCTAACGGAGTAGCACCTACAATATTTACTTTCTTTCCGCTTCTGTCAGCATTTCTTACAAGTTCATCCTTTTTCGGTAAGATATAGTAATCTAACAATTTCTTAACTGCCATAACGACGCCGTCCTTATAGCTACCCTTCATACCACCCGTTTCAAATCCAAATGCCGGAATACCCAAACGCTGTTCTAAATCTTTAGCAAAACCATTAAAGTCAAACCCAATAATTAACGGCACCGGGCTTCCCACTACCGCAACAAATTTTGGCTTCATATCCTGTGCCGCTTTAACAATCTTATCAATATATACCTGCTCATTACCTAATATGGCATCATCACGACGTAATCCAGTACAATATACCAACTGCTTCGAATCATAGGATCTAGGCTCATCAAAACCGACATAATTACCGGTACAGCCGGAAGCATCATGAATACAAAGCATTCCGCCAAGCTCATAAAGAGCAGAACCTACACCCGAATAATCTCCTGCAAAAGGAGGTAAATATCTATATAATCTTTTCATTACACTACTGCTCCATATTCTTCTATCATTTTTCTTAAATCTGCTTTTTCTTCTACTGCCTTTTCAAGCATTTCCATGAGTCGTCTTACTCCGTAGTAACCATACATGCCTTCATCACCTGATAAATCCACAACATAGTCACTTTGTCTTAAATAAGCTCCTTCAAAACCAATTGCCACCATATTGGTATCCTTATTATTTCGAACAGCACTCTTATGATGTCTTGGCTGACTAATCTGAACCTCTGGATGATTCTCGCAGATATACTGATATGCCTCTCTGTCAACAGGTAATAATTCCTGTACAAAAACTTCCTTCACAGTGAATCCATATTTAATTAATGCTTTTGCCAAGGTACATGGTCGCAGCACCGCACTACTCGCTACACTAATCGGAAGTCCATTCAACATCTTCACAGCACGCTCAATACTCTCTTTTGTCTCTTTTTCAATTGCATCTAAATCAAATGCCGCATTTTCCTTCTTACTATGTTTCTCATCTAAGAGCTTTGCCCAGTCTTCATAGTTCGCACGAAGCTCATCGATATCATAGGTAATCATGTATTTAAAGGAAGACGTTCCATAATGCTTATCCATATATTCTGCGGCAAACTTTCCAGCAGGTCTCATAATGAGGTTATACTTGCTTCTTCCCATCTCGCAGAATTCTTCATAGGTCTTGTAATTTCCCAGCTGTCTTACAGCAATTCCATAATCTCCAAGAAAATCAAATAACTCGCATTCCTTTTCTATCAGCGCAAAGCTTCCACACAGATTTACTGCATCCTCTGAAGCACAATTTTCGGTTTCAATCGCTGAAAACATGGAGTGCATGGTAGTTACGAGCGGAGGCTTCTTCGTCTCTGCTGCAATAGGATTCATATGACATGCACGTACTATGATTCCCGGATGCTTCTTCTGTACTTCATTTGCAATCGCTTCAATGTCTGTACCAATGAAATCATCCATACATGGAACGAACAGGAATAACACCTTAATCGACTTATCCTTTTCAAGAAGCTCCTCTGCACCTTCCATAATTAAATTGTCATATCCTGATACAATATCTGCCGGTGTTATATATAAATAGGAAGTTCTATCCTTATATCCATGCTGCATCGCACCTAACGCGCCATGACGGAAGCATGCTGACGGACAGATAAACATCTGATGACTTTCCGGTATCAAAGCAGCAACTCGAATGATTCCCCATCCGCCATGTCCTGGTGAAGAATACTGTAAGGTTTTCTCAAAACAATGATTTATACACATTTCTCTAACTCAATCCCTTCGCAAATTTCCATAATTTTTCTAGCACATTCCTTGTAATCCTCTGCAATATCTGCATCTGGCAATGCTTCGATTACTGTCTGTCCTAGATCCTCTGCTCTCTGTACTGCATCACTTCTTCTTATCTTCTGAATTACGGTATGACCTTCTTCCTTTGCAAACTGCTTCACAATCTTGTCCTCATTCTCAACCTTTCTCTCATTCAGGATGATGCCGGAAACCTTTGCATATCCTCTATTCTTAAAATTATCTACAGCTCTTGAAATATTAGATGCCGCAAATAATGCCATCATTTCTCCACTTGTTACGATGAAAATATGCTCTGCATATCCATCACGAATTGGCATGGCAAATCCACCACAAACAACGTCACCCAATACGTCATATAACACGATATCCGGCTTATATACTTCAAATGCATCTAACTCTTCAAGTTTCTGTAATGCGGAAATAATACCAAGTCCTGCACAACCGATTCCCGGTGTTGGTCCACCTGCTTCCACACAAAGTATTCCATTAAAGCCCTCAAATACAATATCTTCTAATTTTACTCCGTCTGTTCCTTTTTCTCTAAGCTGATCCAGAACGGTTGGAATCTTAATACCACCCATTACACATTTAGTAGAGTCTGCCTTTGGGTCACACCCAATCTGCATTACGCGGTATCCCATCATACTAAGTGCTGCTGACAAATTAGATGTGGTTGTTGACTTTCCGATACCGCCCTTTCCATAAATTGCAATTTTAACCATGATAAATCTCCTATTTCTTTTAATGTTTCATCTTGCTAGCTTTTCTTATCTTCGCTAACTCATATTAGCTCTTTCTAACCTACATATAAAAACATAGGTTAGCGCTAACTAACCTATGTGATACTACCATAATTCCGAGAATTATGTCAATGTTAATTTATGTAAATGCTTTTATTGACTCAAACTTCCCACACGTGAATTAACGTTTGCACCTTGAAAACTCTATATTACAGCCAATATTTTATTGATTTATGCGATACTCACGCAATTAAGAGCATCTTTCATATAGTTTGGAAGTCGATTAATAAAGCTGGATG
>JAFSCH010000128.1 GCA_017436865.1 Lachnospiraceae bacterium | reverse complement strand
TTCGTAACTATTCAGTACAGGTCGAAGCACTTGCTGCTGAGACCGTAAGAACATGATTCAGGAGTGAGCAAATCCCATCAGCAAAGCTGATTTACAATGGATTTGCGAATCGTAATTATGAAGGTACTGAATAATTACGAATGTTCCTGTTAATCAGACTTCACACCTCAGAAGAAAATATCTATAAGAGAACAGCAGATATAATCCAGCTTAATATGAGAAATAATCCGGAACTGGGTGGTTATGATGCATTTAAGATGCAGAATGCCCTAACTGGATTCAAGCTGAGCTATAAGGTAAAGGTGGAGCCACTTCTCTTAAAGATACCGTTTGCAAAACAGTACGGTTCCGAGGAAGTAATTAACAGTGATACCTGGAATAAAATATCCGGTGAGATGACAAGAAAATATTAAAAAATTATTAGAAACGAGAAGAGACAATGAAGAGAAGACTAGTAAGTATGTTCATGGTGGGAATGATGGTTACAGGAATGGTAACCGGTTGTGGAAACGAAGCAGAGATAACAGATACACAGGTACCGGAGGCTGCATCGGTAGTACAGACCGGAGACAGTGATGTCGTAGAAAGCGATACGACAGACAAGGCGGAAGTACCACAGACAGAAACTCCGGCAGAGAACTTTAAGACTAAGGTGCTTGAAGATGGAACCATCGAAATTGACAGCTATGATGGTGATTACGAAGCGATTGTAATACCGGCACAGATAGGAGGAAGGGATGTAACGGTCATCGGAGGATTTGCCAATGAAGATGAAATCACATCGGTGGTTATTCCGGATACGGTTAGAGAGATAGCAGATAATGCATTTGTAAATTGTTTTAACATCAAATCGGTAAAAGTGGGTGCTAATGTAGAGGTGATTGGAGATAATGCATTTGATGGAGAATTTGAAGAGATTGCGTTACCGAATACGTTAAAGGTGATTGAAGATAATGCATTTGCAAGTGTGCCGTTAAAAGTATTATCCATACCAAATCAGGTAGAAGAGATAGGAGGTGGGGCATTTTTAAGTGCAGATATAGAAAACCTCACCATTCCTGGTAGTGTAAAAATGATAGGATATCAGGCATTTCTTTATTGTGATAAATTGGAAACAGTTGTCATAGAAGAGGGTGTTGAAATGATAGAAAATGAAGTGTTTTGTAATTGTACATCTTTGAAGACAATAACGATTCCAAGTTCTGTAACATCGATGGGCGATAGTACATTTAGCGAATGCAAGGATGTGACAATAATAGCTGAACCGGGAAGTTACGCAGAAGAATTTGCTATTAGAAATGACATTCCAGTACAGAACCCATAAGGTATTAAAGAAAGGAATCAAAGAAGAGATAATGTTCGCCTGTTTATGGGATGAAAGTACAACTTAGAAAGCGATAATATGATACCCCAGCAGAACTGCTGGGGTATCAACAAAAGAACGTAGAAGTCTGATAAGGCAGATACTTATAGAAAAGCAAAAGGCAACAGAGAGACAGACATGAACCGATTAAAAGAAAAATTACATAGTGTGAAGCAACACTGGAAGCAGACAAGGGGCGCGCTGGTTACAGAATCAACCTTCGTCTATCCGATTATGTTCTTTATTGTCTTCTTTATGATATTCTTCGGAAATATGTTCTGCATACGAGCAGGAATAGACCAGCTGGTTACTGAGGAGGCAATCGAGAGCGCGGCCAGATATGCAGACCCGAGCCTTGCAGAATGTGAAGATGGAATACCGACCACCCTGGAAGATGCCCCGCGTGTCACCAAGAATCTGTATCGATATCTGGATGTATTCGACCTAGGTGGAAGTCAGAGTGTATCAACCGGTAACATCAAGGAAGGAGACGGAACATACACCGGCTTCTTCTCAGGAATGAACGCAGACAATATAGAAGTCGTAAAACACCATGTCAATAACTATATCGTCTACCAAACCTATGAAGTAGAAGTTCACTATAAACTGAAGTTCCCATGGAAATTCATATTTAATGATGAACGCATCTACATCCCAATGATAGCAAGGGCAGAAGTTCCAGTAACCGACAGCGCCGAATTCATCCGAAATGTGGACATGGCACTAGACATGTTCGAACGAAGCGAAGGCGGCGAGGACTTCTTCGCCAACGCAGACATCATCTACGGCAAAGTCCGAGATTTCCTAAACGGTGAAAACGCCAATGGCGAAGCGGTCGCAGGTGGAGTTTCTGGCGGGGTTCCCGGTGTAGACGGAAGAACCGGGCAGGAAAAAATAGATTACTATGCCGAAGGGCTGATTACAGAATCAGGAAATGTAAATTCTGCAAGACTGCATCAGATAGCATTGGATATTCAGAAGGGCAAAGTGACTTCGGAAGAAATAAAACTCCTGAATAAAAAAGTAGCGGAGTTAGGAATTACCAAAGAATACGAAACCGAGATGAAGAAAATAGATTTCGGTACGTATCTGACTATAATAAAGGGACCAAAACCAAGTAATATGGACAATGCACATGCACACCATATCCTATACAAAGAAGGAAATGGACCTGGACAGAAAGCGTTGGTTGAAGAAGGTCAGGCGATATTGAGAAAGTATGGAATTGATCCCATTGTTGGAGAAGAAAATCTGGTATGGGCACCGAATATAACAGGACAACATGTAAAAAAAACACATTTGAAACCTTTGGTGGATGAATTGAAGGCGGTAGATGCAAAGGGAGGAAGTTATGAGCAAATTGCAGAAGTGCTAGAGAGACATGGGGAGATTGCGTCAGAATGGAAAGCGGAATAAAAGGAGCGAAAAAGTATAGTATGGATAGGGATTTTGATATAGAAATGATCAAAGCTATAGATGATAATAGGTTGGATCAGGTAAAGGTTTTACTCGCAACACAAGAAGAATTATTGAATCATGTTACTGTATATGGGACATGGGTAGAATATACAGTAAGATATGGTACTTATGAGATGCTAAAATACTTTATTGAAGACTGTGGATTGGATGTCAATAAAAAAGGAAAAAATGATTATTTGAATGCTTTGGGATATGCAGCAGAAAAAGGACGTATTGAGATGATGAAACTTCTGTGTGAGCATGGAGCAGAGATAGAGTTGGACGAAATGCTGAAAAATCCTTTCTTTGCAGCAATAAGAAAGGGACATTTGCCAGCAGTGAAATTTTTTGTAGAACGAGGTATAGACCTGACTACAAAGTATGCTGGATATGGTCACAGTGAGAAGATAGTAGACTGTGTGATGCATGCCAAGATTAAGGGACAGCAGGAAATCGTTTCCTATCTGGAAAAATGTCTGAATATCGAAAGCGTTGAGGAAGAAAAGGTAGAGGAGCCTGTTATTCCGATAGAGGAGTTAGTATTTGATTATGACCAGTTTGAACAGGACGTATACGCTTTCGTAGAGGAATATATCAGAAAATGGAGCGCAGAGAAAAAAGATATTTATGGATTTTCTATTGACTGCTCACCGGAATACGACTGGGTAAGACTGATAGCCAATACAGAGACATATCTGCAAACGAATATGGAAAAGTCTACAAAAGAGGAGTATTTTTATTACAGATTTCATGAAGAAGAATGGGAGCTGTGGGGTGAATCAGATGAGATTTACAAATGTATGGGTACCTATAAACAGCGCTTATGGAAATCCTGCGGAGAGGATGATGAATTATGGGAGAGCCGATATACAGAGCATAAACAGAAAATACAGGAATCCTGTATAAAGGTACTGAAAAAGATAAAGACATCCGAGGTTTATCAGTTGATTTCGGGAGTGTATCTGAATTTCTATATAAGGGAGCAGATGAGAGAAGCAGATGCCCAAAGGATATTTACGGAGATTAACGGAGAAGGATTTTGTCCGGATTATGTCAATAATGCTCGTGAATTTACAATCGAGTAAAGCATCTGAAATAGTACATTTATTTGAGATGTTGAAAGGGCAATTATCAGGTGTGCTTACCAAGCAACTGATGAAGAAGCATCTTACAAATGAAAGTGGAACAGACAGTGATACATATCTAAAAAACTTGGAGTAATAAACGGTTTGGAAGGACTGGACTGTGGCAATTCAGCATTATTTGTATATGGAACAGATGATATATTTTTGAACTGTCGATATGAATTGAGAATAGTACAGCTTCTCGGAGTAGATGTGACATAT
>JAFSCH010000003.1 GCA_017436865.1 Lachnospiraceae bacterium | reverse complement strand
TAAAGTTTTCCACAAAAAAATAAAATTGGATAACTATAACTATAGGATGTGGATAACTTTTGTGTTTTATCGCAAGTGCAAAACATATGTTTGGTTTTGCTGAAAAGGCAGGCTATAGATAAATTTACCTTTCATTGCTGGATAGTAAGAATATACTCTTTTCATAAATAATAGAATGTAGTACACTAAAAGAGTTATGTTAACCCAAAATAACAAAAATGACATAATACGTGAGAAAAGGAGAGAGCAAAAATGTTTCAATTAAATAATTTTCTGAACAACCATAATATGAAAGTGATTGACCAAAAGGGACCATTCCGTGTGTTCGAGCATGAAAAGGATTTGAGTGTACATCCAACCAATGCAGTAACAGCATACTTTGCATCGGAAATGAATGTAAGAAAGCGTCAGGTTTTTGTAGAAATGAATGGAAATGGTTGCATTACGCAGGCTGGTGCTATGCAGTGGATGCTTGGTAATGTAAATATGGAAAGTGGTGTAAAGGGTGTTGGGAATTTCCTTGGTAAGATGGCAAGTGCGGCAGTGACAAAGGAAACTGCAATTAAGCCTGTTTATAGGGGAAATGGCGTTATGATGTTAGAGCCTACTTATAGACATATTTTGTTGATGGATGTGTCAGAATGGGGAACGATAGTGCTTGATGATGGCTTATTCCTTGCATGTGAGGATTCCTTACAGCAGAAGACCGTAGCAAGAAGTAATCTATCTTCTGCTGTTTTAGGTGGAGAGGGATTATTTAATCTTACATTAAGCGGAAAAGGCATTGCTGTTTTAGAGAGCCCTGTACCAGTAGAGGAATTAATTGTTTTCAACTTGGAGAATGATGTAGTAAAGATTGATGGGAATATGGCAATTGCGTGGTCTGGTTCTCTTAACTTCACGGTAGAGAAGTCAGGAAAGAGTCTGCTTGGTTCGGCAGCTTCCGGTGAAGGGCTTGTAAATGTTTATCGTGGAACCGGTAAGATTTTGATGGCACCGACAGCATAGGAGGATGAAGAAAATGGTAGAGAGCAGTATTGTAAATAATAGAAATCTAAAAGAAATTGCTTCTATGGGTAATTTCCACGTACTAGAGCATGAAAAAGATATGAGTATTTCAGCAGGTTCTGCAGTAAATCATTATTTTGCATCTAAGATGAACGTTAGAAAAAGACAGCTTATGTTGGATTTTCAGAATAGTGCGTACATTGTACAGGCAGGGGCTATGCAGTGGATGAGTGGAGAAGTGAATGCTTCTTCAAATGTAAAAGGTGTTGGGGATTTCCTTGGTAAGATGGTAAGTGCTGCAGTTACAAATGAAAGCGCAGTAAAGCCATTGTATCAGGGAAATGGCAAGATGATGCTTGAGCCGACATATCGATATATTATCTTACTTGATGTAGCAGAGTGGGGGACAGTAGTATTAGATGATGGTTTATTTTTAGCCTGTGAAAGTACTTTAACACAGAAAACAGTAGCAAGAAGCAATCTTTCTTCCGCTGTGCTAGGTGGTGAAGGATTGTTTAATCTGTCGCTTACAGGAAACGGAATTGCTGCCTTGGAATGTCATGTACCTTATGAAGAATTAATAGAGGTAGTGCTTGATAATGATGTTATGAAGATTGATGGTAATATGGCAGTTGCGTGGTCAGGTTCTCTTGAGTTTACGGTAGAAAAGTCAGGAAAGAGCTTACTTGGTTCCGCAGCATCTGGGGAAGGCCTTGTAAATGTATATCGTGGAAACGGTAAGATATTACTTGCCCCAACAGCAGCAAATTATAGTATCAGTCCAGCGGCATCAAGTAGTGCGACGGCTCAAAGTCAGAGTAAGACAAATCAGGGAACGCTTGCCAAGGCAGGAAAAGCTTTTGATGTGATATCCGATGTGCTGGATATTTTTAGTTAAAGAAAGAGAAAAGAATATGAAATGTATGGTGAATTTTTTGATATTCCAAAACCGGATGATATTGTGTTTATTGGCTGGTTTTCAAGTGGTGAGGTATTTCGAAGCGGATGCACATGGACAAGAGGCCGTGGAAAAATCTTTTATTTCCAACCAGGTCATGAGGAATATCCGATCTACCATGATGCAAATATACAAAAAGTGATTAAAAATGCAGTAAGATGGGCAAAACCTGTGAATCGGTTAGAAGCACCTTATGAGTGTGTGAAAGTAACAGACGACCATTGATTTTATTGTGAAAATCAAGTAGAATAGAGCATGACTGTATTGAAAAAGTTGTGCATATTTATGAAGAATCATTAGTCTTTATTGCGCGGCTGTGTGATGAAAGGATGGGTATAAAATGAAACAGTTAATGTTGGGAAACGCTGCGATTGCGCGTGGTCTTTACGAGGCTGGCTGTGGCGTTGTTTCGAGCTATCCGGGAACGCCAAGTACGGAGGTTACGGAAGAAATAGCAAAGTACGATGAGGTGTACAGTGAGTGGGCACCAAATGAAAAAGTTGCCATGGAGGTTGCTTTTGGAGCAAGTCTTGCAGGCAAGAGAAGTTTTTGTGGTATGAAGCATGTTGGACTTAATGTGGCAGCAGACCCATTGTTTACCATTTCCTATATAGGAGTAAATGCTGGTATGGTTATCGTTGTGGCAGATGACCCGGGAATGCATTCTTCACAGAATGAGCAGGATTCCCGTCATTATGCAAAGGCTGCAAAGATGCCAATGTTAGAGCCGGCAGATTCCGCAGAATGTTTGGAATATACGAAGCTTGCATATGAGATTTCTGAGAAATTTGATACACCGGTATTTATCAAGACATGTACTAGAATTGCACACTCGCAGAGTGTAGTAGAGACTTCAGAGCGTGTAGAAGTTGCAGTGAAGCCTTATGAAAAAAATATTGCGAAGAATGTTATGATGCCTGGTAATGCAAAGAAAAAACATCCGGTGGTAGAGCAGAGATTGAAGGATTTATCAGAATATGCAGAAACGTCACCATTGAATCGTGTGGAAATGGGTGGAACGAAGCTTGGTATTATTACGTCATCAACCTGCTATCAGTATGCGAAGGAAGTATATGGAGAAGAAGCAAGTATTCTCAAGCTTGGTATGGTATGGCCACTTCCTGAGAAAATGATTAAGGATTTTGCATCTAAGGTAGAAAAAATTATCGTTATTGAAGAGCTTGATCCGTTTATTGAAGAATATTGCTATAGCATTGGATTAGAAGTAAATGGTAAGGATTTATTACCGTTAGTTGACGAATTTTCACAGAATCAGATTGCAGGTATTTTTGGAAAGGAAGTTCCAGAAGGACTTGCATTAGATGAAAATATTCCGGTTCGTCCACCTGTTATGTGTGCAGGATGTCCTCATCGTGGATTATTCTATACCTTATCTAAGAATAAGTGTACGGTATTAGGTGATATTGGATGTTATACATTAGGTGCAGTAGCTCCGCTTAGCGCGATGGAAGTAACTGCATGTATGGGTGCTTCTATCAGTTCTATTCATGGATTTAACAAGGCACTCGGAGAAGAAAGCGAAGGCAAGACAGTTGCCGTGATCGGTGATTCTACCTTTATGCATTCCGGTATGACAGGTCTTGCGAATATTGCTTATAACCAGAGTAATTCAACGGTTATTATCTTAGATAACTCGATTACTGGAATGACAGGTCATCAGCAGAATCCGACAACAGGATATAATATCAAGGGTGACCCGGCAGGAAAGATTGACTTAGAGGCGCTCTGCAAGGCTATGGGAATCAACCGTGTGCGTGTAGTAGACCCATATAATCTGGAAGAAACTGACATGGCTGTTAAGGAAGAGTTAGCTGCGAATGAGCCATCTATCATCATTAGCCGTCGTCCATGTGCGCTTCTAAAGACGGTTAAGGCTAAACCTGCAATCAAGTGTAATCCGGACAAATGTAAGGGCTGTACAAAATGTATGAAGCTTGGATGTCCTGCAATCAGTATGAAGGATAAGAAGGCGACAATTGACCCTACTCTTTGTGTAGGATGTGGTGTATGCCAGCAGTTGTGTGCATTTGGAGCATTGGAGGGCAACGAGAATGACTAAGAATATTATGATAGTAGGTGTCGGCGGACAAGGTTCCTTGCTGGCAAGTAAGATGTTAGGACAGCTTTTACTTTCACAGGGTTATGATGTAAAGGTTTCAGAAGTGCACGGAATGAGCCAGAGAGGCGGAAGTGTAGTTACATATGTTAGATATGGTGAGAAGGTTTATTCACCGATTATCGATAAGGGAACAGCTGACTTTATTATTTCTTTTGAGAAGCTTGAGGCAGCTAGATGGGTGCCATATTTGAAAAAAGGTGGTAAGATTATTATGTCTACACAGGAGATTGACCCAATGCCGGTTATTATTGGTGCAGCTCAGTATCCTGAGAATCTCGTAGAGAAGATGAAAGAAGCAGGAGCAGATGTAGATGCGATTGATGCGCTTGATTTAGCAATGCAGGCAGGTTCTAGTAAGGCTGTAAACTTAGTGTTAATGGGACGTTTATCGAAATATTTTGAAGCAACAGAGGAAGCATGGATGGATGCATTAGAAGCATGTGTTCCAGCTAAATTCTTAGAGCTGAACAAGAAAGCATTTTCACTTGGACGCGATGCCTAATATTTAGGAAATGGTTAAAGTGGTCTGAACATTTACTGTGTTTACTATAAGAACGAATATATGGAACAGGGCGCAGAGGATAGCGCCCTGTTTATGATAAAAAGGGAGAAAGGTGAGGGTTACAAAATGGCAAAGAGATATTATCAGCCGGAAATTGAGACAATGCCAGTGGAAGAGATTAAGGCACTTCAAAGTGAGCGTCTTGTGAAGCAGGTAAAGCATGTATGGGACAATGTGCCATACTATCGGAAAAAGATGGAAGAGAAGGGAGTAACACCTGATGACATTAAGGGCATTGAGGATTTACATAAACTTCCATTTTTGACAAAGGATGATTTGAGAGAGGCATATCCATACGGATTATTAGGTAAGCCGTTAAAGGATTGTGTACGTATTCAGTCTACGAGTGGAACGACAGGAAGGCGAGTAGTAGCGTTTTATACACAGCATGACATTGATTTATGGGAGGATTGCTGTGCACGTGCGATTACTGCAGTTGGTGGTACGGATGAGGATGTTGTACAAGTAGCTTATGGTTATGGACTTTTTACGGGAGGACCTGGTTTGAATGGTGGTTCTCATAAGGTAGGATGTCTAACCGTACCTATGTCATCCGGAAATACAGACAGACAGCTTCAATTTATGACAGATTTACAGTCTACGATTCTTTGCTGTACACCTTCCTATGCCGCATATTTAGGCGAAACAATTGAAGAAAAAGGTTTAAAGAATCAGATTAAGCTTAAGGCAGGAATCTTTGGTGCGGAAGCATGGACAGAAGAAATGCGTCATGACATAGAAGAGAAGCTTGGAATTAAAGCGTATGATATTTATGGATTAACAGAAACAAGTGGTCCAGGTGTTGCTTTTGAATGTGAAGCACAGACAGGTATGCATATTAATGAGGATCATTTCATTGCAGAAATTATTAATCCGGAAACAGGAGAAGTTCTCCCGGAAGGAGAAAAAGGTGAGTTAGTATTCACCAGTATTACAAAGGAAGCATTTCCGCTTCTTCGTTATCGTACCAAGGATTTATGTATTTTATCTAGAAAACAATGTTCTTGTGGAAGAACTCATATTAAGATGAGAAAGCCTATGGGTAGAAGTGATGATATGCTTATTATTCGTGGTGTAAATGTATTCCCGTCACAGATTGAAACGGTTCTGTTGAATGAGGGTATGACACCGAATTATCAGATTATCGTTGACCGTGTAAATAACAATGATACCTTTGATATCAATGTAGAAATGTCTCAGGAGATGTTCTC
Organism: Lachnospiraceae bacterium; assembly: GCA_017436865.1. Lineage (GTDB taxonomy): Bacteria > Bacillota > Clostridia > Lachnospirales > Lachnospiraceae > COE1. Next base: position 23,106 of record JAFSCH010000003.1, on the reverse strand, counting down.
AGATAGCGTTGGAAAGATTTCTGAGAAAGAGAAACAGTTAGTAGCTTCCTTAAAGGCAATGCTTGGTATTCAGGCAAAGGTACATTTGGTTGCACCTAAGTCTATTACAAGAAGTGAAGGTAAGGCAGTCAGGGTAATTGACAAACGTAAGCTGTACGGCTAGGGTAAGGAATTGAAAACATATTAGAAGTTCTTTCAATCAAATAATGAGAAGGGAAGGTAAACAATATGACAGTAAAGCAGATTTCTGTATTTATCGAGAATAAAGTTGGTGGTTTAGCAATCATTACAGATGTGTTGGCAAAGGCAGGGGTAAATATTCGTGCACTTTCTATAGCAGATGCATCTGATTTTGGTATTCTTCGTTTAATTGTAGATGATGTGTTTGCGGCAGGAAATGCGCTGCGTGAGAATGGAAATATTTATTCTGTTACAGATGTACTTGCGGTAGCTGGTGATGACACACCGGGAAGTATTGCAAAAATCGTAAATGTATTAGCAAAGGAAGGCATTGGCCTTGATTATGGTTATGCATTCTTCGCGAAGAAAGAAAATCTTGCATATATGATTATCCGTGTGGAAGAGATGGATAAGGCAGTAAAGGTATTAAACCAAAACAATATTCATATTGCAGATGAGGAAGAGATTAACGGAATATAAAACAATCAAAAGAGGATGGAGCACCAACGCTCCATCCTCTTTTGATTATTTTATATTTAATGTCAAAAAGTTTAGTGAGCCGGCAGGATTGTCGGTTCCTTTTTCTAATAAAGTAATAAGACCTTGAAGAGTTTCCTCAATCTCTTCTTTGGAAGCGGGAACAAGTGTGTTACCTAATTTCACAGATAAAACAATTAAAACAATTTCAGCTAAGGCAGCAGGTCTGTCAAAGCATATTTCGCCCAATTCAATCCCTTGTTTAATAATTTCGGTAAGAACAGGTTTTAATTCCGTAATGATATGATTCAAATATTTTTGATGAATAAATGATTTTTCTTGTGCACTGGACATGGAAGTCGTTGTTTTTTGCTCTGAAAATTCTTCAGAAGAAATACGACATGCTTGAAAAATCATTGCCATTCTGGTAAAGGGCGGGATAGAGGTCTGAGTAGCAAGTGTTCTAGCAGTTTCTAAAGGCTTTTCATAGTTTCTTGCAACTAAGGCTTCCATAATAGCTTCCTTTGATGGGAAGTAGTAGTAAATACTTCCTTTACCGATGCCAGCAGTCTGTGCAATCTCACTTACGGATATGGTTTGAATATTCTTGTTTTTTAACAGCTCCTGTAGAGCATCTAAAATTTGATGATATTTATCTGTATTAGGCATTGTGGTGACCTCTCATAAATAAAAATAGATAGTTCTTGCGTGATAGGAAATGCCGATTATTGAAAAGTATAGGTGCACGCTGAAGAACGGATAAGCTTTGAAAAGGGCTTAATAGATTTAGTATATCATGTATGTTGAAAAAGCATCAATTGTAAAATCTATAAAACTATAAAAGAAAAAACTCTGTTTTTTTGTGGGAAATGTCATTGACCGATGGTCGAAAAAATGTTAATTTTGTAAATAAGATATGTCGACCAATGGTCGAAAGTGCAAAGGAGGAAAATATGACATACGCTGATTTTTTTGCAGAGATAAAGGGAAAGTTTTTAGAAGCAGATATTAGTGGAGTACAGGAGCATCTTGCTTTTCAGTTCAATATTATTGGAGAAGGAAGTGGAATCTTCTATGTAGAGGCAAAGGAAGGGCAGCTTTCTATCGAGCCATATGAATATTTTGACCGTGATGCGATGTTTACAGCAACGGGAGAGATTTTTATGAAAATAGCAGAAGGAAAACTGGATCCTGTAATGGCATTTACCATGCAGAAGCTTAAGGTAGAAGGTAATATCGAAAAGGCATTAAAGTTGAAAGATTTAATTGATAGAAAGTAACTATTTATGAGGTACTGAATCATTACGATAGAAAGAAATAGGTGTTAGTATGAAGAAATTAAAATTAGCAGCAGTACTTGGACTTTTTACAGTAATAAGTGCTGGTGAAAGTGCTTATTTTTATAAGAGAACGATGAAGCGTAGCAGAGCCAAGGTTGAGCGAACCATGAAAATGGCAGGAACTGATTGGTCACAATATGCCACTATGCTTCAGACAAGAAAAAAGAATTTTTTAAAACAGCCACATAAGGATGTTTATATTCAATCAAAAGATAATCTGAAGCTTCATGCAGCATTCTTTCCACAAGGAGATAAAAAAAGAGTTGTAATAGCTTTTCATGGTTATACCAGCCAGTGTATGAGTGATTACATAGGTTTATCCGATTATTATATGAAGAATGGATATAGTATGCTGTTGCCGGATGCAAGGGCACATGGGCAGAGTGAAGGTGAATATGTAGGTTTTGGTTGTCTTGACAGATGGGATGCGTTGGAGTGGATTCGCTGGGCAATCAGGGAGTGTGGACCGGATGTAAAGATTCTTTTACATGGTACTTCTATGGGCGGAGCTACTGTACTAATGACAAGTGCTTTGAATATGCCATCACAGGTAAAGGGAGTGGTATCAGACTGTGCATTTACATCTCCAAAGGAAGTCTTTACGCATGTGCTTCATAATATGTATCATTTACCGGCATTTCCGGTAATACAGCTCTCCGATATTGTGAATAAGAGAAATGCAGGTTATGGCATGGATGAGTGCAACGCAGCAAGAGAGATTAAAAAGACAAGAATTCCTGTTTTGATGATTCATGGAGATGCAGATACATTTGTACCGGTTCGCATGTGTCATGAAATATATAACAATTGTATTGCGCCGAAAAAGAAATTGATTGTGAAAGGTGCGAGTCACGCAGAGAGTTATTATAAGGATACAGCAGCATATGAGGAAGCATTGGATGTATTTACGAAGGGAGTAATGGCATGATGAAAACTAGAAACGGATATCCGGTTTATCCACTGACAGTAGCACAGAAATTTCATAATTATTATGTGGAGTTTAGTCCAAAGAAAGAGGTTTTGAACATTGGTACCAGTTTGACTATTGGTACAGAAATTGATTTTGACGAACTGAAAAAGGCAATTTATAAGGCTTGCGAACGTTGTGAATGTATGAGAGTGCATTTTACAAAGGATAAGGATGGTACATGGTATCAGTATGTTGTGGACAAGTATGAGAAAGAAGTAGACTTTTATGATTTTTCAGAAGTATCTATGGAGGAAGCTGCTAAAACCATGCGTAAGTGGACAGCAGTGCCGTTTGATAAGGAAGATTCCTATTTAAATCGAATCGTCATGATTAAGACATCTGATGGATATAGCGGAATTTATTTTCTTGTAGACCATAGAATTATGGATGCTCAGTCATTAATGTGTTTCTTAAGAGATGTTGTTGAGTTGTACTGTAATGCGAAATATGAAGGAGTACCATATCCAAAGGAAATGGCCTCTTATATTGAACAAGTGAAAAAGGACCTTGCGTATGAGGCAGGAAGTAAAGCAAAACAAAGAGACGAGGAATTTTTCCATAAGTTAATTGAAGAATCAGAACCAATTTTCAATGGCATGGATGGAAGCACTTTATTAGACAGACAAAGAGAGAGAGATCAGAAGCCAAATGGCAGAGCTGCAATCAATGTAACGGATTCTGTTGATTCCGAGCTGGATATATTCCATTTGGAAGAAGAGCCAACAACACGTTTGATGAGATTCTGTGAGGAAAGACATGTATCATTAACATGTTTGCTACTTATGGGAATTCGTACCTATTTGCAGAAGAAAAATGGAAATGATGATGTATCTGTAAACACAGCAATTGCAAGACGTGCAACGTTAATGGAGAAAAAGTCGGGTGGAACGAGAATTCATTCATTCCCATTTCGTACGATTATATCTGAGGATAAGACATTTATGGAAGGAATTTACCATATTCGTGATATGCAGAATGAGATGTTCCGTCATGCAAACTATGATCCGGTAGCTTATTTTGCACATAGAACCAAGACTTATCAGACTTCAAGAGGAGCTACCTATGAACCGATGTCATTAACCTATCAGCCAATGTCTTTAAAAGAAAAAGGGTTAGATAAGCTTGGTGATATTAAGTACAAGACCGTGTGGTATCCAAATGGAGCAACAACCCAGGGAATGTATCTTACGGTAATGCATCGCCCGGATGATAATGGACTTGATTTCAATTTCGAGCATCAGATTAAAGCGTTTAGTCGTGAGGAATTAGAGCATTTTTATTACTATTTATGCCGTATTATGTTTAAGGGGATTGAGAATCCTGATTTAACAATTGGTGAAATTATTAAGCTTGTATAAGAGGGAAGGAAATGGATATGTTAGAACAGTTAAAAGAAATTATCGTAAATTATGTAGAGGTTGAAGCAGAAAGTATTACACCGGAGTCTAGATTTGTTGAGGATTTAGGCTTTACATCCTTTGATTTTATGAACATGCTTGGAGAGATTGAGGATGCTTTTGACATAGAAATAGATCCGCAGAAGGCAGGGAATATCAGAACTGTTCAGGAAGCAATGGACTACTTTACAAGCATTCAGGATTAAATAAGCTTGTTACTGGGTGGAGTAAACAGTAATTATAAAGATACTGAATAATTACTATTGTGGAAAGGTAAGGATAATATTAATGAAGACATACAGTACGATAAAAGATATCATAGTGGCATCAGAGGCGGATTATGGTGCAGAGGATGCAATACGATATAAAGTGGGAAAAGACAAGATAGAAGCAAAATCCTATACTGAGTTGAAACAGGATAGTGAGAGCTTTTCGAGAGTACTGGAACAGTTAGGGATTAAGGGACAGCATATTGCAGTGTCGGGAATGACTTCTTATATATGGTTAATCAGTTATTTTGGAATCGTAAATAGTGGTAGTGTTGCAGTTCCATTAGATGTTTCACTCCCGGCAGAGGACTTTTGTGAGCTAGTTGATCGTTCCGATGCAGTGGCACTTGTGCTGGATGATGTTAGGGCTGATGTGTCAGCCATTGTAAAGGAACGTTGCCCGAAGCTGAAATATCTAATTTCTATGCAGAAGGAGACAAGTGATGAAAATGTACTATCTTTCTCACAGCTAGTGAATGAAAATAGAGGAAGCTTTGATGTAGAAATAAATCCAGAGGATCTTTGTACCATTATGTTTACATCAGGAACAACAGGAAAGAGTAAGGGAGTTATGCTGACACAGCGTAATCTGGCAGAAAATGCAACCTGTCTGGATATGAAGATAGAACCGGGAAATGTTGTATTATCAGTACTTCCTATCCATCATGCATATTGTTTGAGCATGGATATTTTGAAAGGGTTGTCGTTAGGAAGTGTTGTTTGTATCAATGATTCCTTACATCGCATGGCAAAAAATATTAAGCTCTTTAAACCTACAATGATTTTAATGGTTCCATTAATGATAGAAACCTTTGCTAAGAAATTGGAAGATATCGTAGGAATTCCGCCGGAGTATGTCAAAAAAGAGGTATTTGGTGAGCAGTTGCATACCATTTGTAGCGGCGGAGCTTATATGAATCCGGAATATATTGATTTGTTTGCAAAGTATGGTATCACGATTTTACAGGGCTATGGTATGACAGAATGTTCGCCGGTAATCAGTACAAGTTTAAGCTGGAATATCAAAAAAGGTACAGTTGGTCAGCTTTTACCAAATTGTGAAGCTAAGGTAGTGGATGAAGAGCTTTGGGTACGAGGAAGCAGTGTTATGCTTGGATACTATAAAATGCCAGAGGAAACAAAAGAAGCTTTGCAGGATGACTGGTTGAAAACAGGGGACTTAGGTTATGTAGATGAAGAAGGATTTGTATATCTGACAGGGCGTAAGAAGAATCTGATTATCACTAGAAATGGAGAAAATGTTTCACCAGAGGAAATAGAAAATAAACTCAGCGAAGCAAGATTAGTACAGGAAATTCTTGTTCGCGAGAAGGATGGTCTGATAGAAGCTGAGATTTTCCCAGACTATGAATATGTTGAGAAGCATGGTATTGAAGATGTTCGAGCAAAGTTGCAGGAACTGATTGATACGTATAATGCAGGGGCTCAGAGCTTTAAGAAGGTATATAGCCTGTTAGTAAGGGATACAGAATTCCCGAAAAATACAACCAAAAAGATAAAAAGATATTAGCTAGGAAGAGGAGGATATGAATGCCTCCTTTTTGCGTATGTTGAAGAAGTGGAACTTGTAGCCTATGCAGAGCTTTGACAGCGCAAGAATGTGCAAATCACATTCTATATATATCACAAAAGAAGAGAGGGATAAATTATGCAGGAAAAATTAGTAGGGAACAATGAAAAAGTGGGAAACCTTTGTATGTTTGCATATTGCGCTTCTATTTCAGTTGCAGGATGGGCAGCAGTTATGCTGCTTTTAAATGGTGGATTAAGGGAATGTATATTTACATTAGGGGTGCCAATTGCGATTATCATAAAAATTTTTGAAAGAAAGTTAGGAAATACGACAAAGTATATATATGCTTGTGTGCCACCTGTATTAGGTGCCATTACAAATGCGGTTTGTTGTACAACTGACAGCGATAGCTATGTATGCATTACACATTATTATATGGCAGCAACTCTGTTATTGGTAATATATCTTGATATTAAATTGCTTAAAGTAAATGCAATTGTAACAGTAGTAGCAAATGCTATTATGATGATTATTTCGCCGGCAGGATATTTTAAACTTCATAAACCTATTGGTTGGGTGTTTATTTTATTATTTTATGTGATTCTGTTTTTGGGATGTGTATTTATTGCGCATCGCACGAACGTACTATTTGCGACAGTAGAAGAAAAGGGCGGGGAGATGAAGAAGTATAATGGGTCAGTTCTTGCAGAAGTGCAAAATCTGTCAGAGGAGTTGGCTACGGCAGGAATGACTTTGTCATCAGTATCAGAGAATGAAAGTGCATCTGCAGAAGAATTGGCTGCCACAAGTGTACAGTTAGTAGAGAGTAGCAATATGCTTAGCTCGAAAACAGATGAAAGTATGAGCAATTTGGGAGAACTGAGCGAATGGGAAAGCGTTGTGACAGAAAATGTAGAAAAGGTAGAAGTTGCTGCCAAGGATTTATTAGATAAGTCAGTAGAGAACGAAAAGCTTCTAAATGATTTACATTCCATTAATGGAGAAGTGTCAGATTCAATGAATGCAACCAATGAGATTACGAAGAGACTTTCCGAAGCTGTTCAGGAAATTGGTGTAACGTTAAGCCTGATTAGTGATATATCTAATTCTACGAATTTATTAGCTTTAAATGCATCCATTGAAGCAGCAAGAGCAGGGGAGGCAGGACGAGGCTTTGCAGTCGTTGCAACAGAGGTAGGAAGTCTTGCAAACAGTACGCAGGAATCATTAAAGGTTGTACAGGGAGTGATAGAGCGAGTACAGCAGAATGTACGTGAAATCACTGCTCAGGTACAGGAAAATGCAGCAAAGATGGGAAAACAGAACGAATATTTCGAAAATGTATTTGCATGCATGAAGGATATGACAGAGCTTATGAATATATCTGTAAATGTAATAGAAAGAATGGGAGAGGCTCATGGCAAACAGGCAGAAGTTATTAAGAGAACGGTGTCTATTAATCAAGATATTGCAGAAAGTATTAGAAATGAGAATGAACAGTTCAATTCTATCAATGCAATGGCTGAAGGAAATGCAAATGATACTACAAATGTAGCTCTGCAGGCTGGCATTATTAATGAAATGGTTGATAAGATGGCAATGCTATTGAAACAGAATGAAGTATAATTAGCATGAAACATAAACGACGAATAAGGTATTGTGCTCGTCGTTTGGGTGAAATGTATAGAGTCACAGTGGAATGTTATATTCTCGATAATGTAATCAGAGTATAACATTCTACTGTGGCTTTTTTCAGTTTATAGAAAACGCAGAGTAAGATTAATTGGTTGTTATTTTTTGAAAGAGAAGATTATTTACCGTTTCTGTAATCCAGATTTCATCATCTGTAATTTCGATTTCGTATCCTTTCACTACATGTTTTGGGTGTCTGGACATAATATCATTGAATTCTAAAGCAGTTTCTTTCTTTTTAGGAAAGCGAATAGAAGTTTTAAAACCATCTTTGTAGTGTAAATTGAACTTTATTCCTAAGTCTAACCATTCTTGTTTAGTATAAAATTTAATATGACCATCTTTTTTCATCTGCATATATTCGTCTACAAACCGCTCTGTATCATCATCGTTTGGAGCTGGATCGGATAAGAAAAATATCCCGTCGTTCTTTAATACACGATTGATTTCTGAGAAAGTATCTTCAATGGCAGGGAAATGATGTAAAGCATATCTGGTAATTATCATATCAAAAGTATTATCATCAAAAGGAAAGGTTTCGCCATCGTAGTTAATAAAGAACAAATTATTAAGGTCTAATGATTTAGCTTTTTGGGCATTTTGATTTAAAGCCTTGTCAACTATATCAAGACCAATAATTGTTGTAGTTACATGTTTTTGAGCTAAAGGAAATGCTAAAAATCCAGTGCCTGTACCTAAATCAAGAATTTTCATTTTTGATTTAATAGGAAGCATTGAAAGAATCTTTTCTAAATGATTTTCATCCCTTGTCTGTTTGTTATAAAATGAAGAATCTTCAAAACTGGCTTCAAAACTTTGTTTTGTTTGTATTATACTATTTTTGTGATTCATATAAATCCTCTTGTAAATTCAGGTTTAGTGGAGTATCATGTGACTCCCCATACTTCACTAAACCCAAATTTATTTTAAATTCCTATACTGTATCGGTGTCATGTTGAATGTCTTTTTGAACAAACGGATAAAATGTTCTGCATTGGGATAACCAATCGCATATGAGATGTTTTCTACGGTCATGTTGCCATTTTTCAATAAGGTTTTGGCACGTTTTAAGCGTGTCTGTGTGACGTGTTCGCCAAAGGTCTTGCCAGATTTATCTTTAATGTATTTAGAGATGTATGGGGTGGAGAGATGGAATTCATTTGCCATATCTTCTAAAGTGACAGTCTGGTAATTCGATTGAATATAGTTAAGCATAGTAATCAGTCGATCATCCTTTACGTTTTCGTCATCCTGTAGCTGCGGAAGTTTGTTAACTGCTACGACAAGTGCATGGATGGAGGCTTTGATAATATCTTCATCCGTGCCTGCGCCCCAATAGATTTTACCGTTAGACAGGATACCTACGAATGCCATAGCCTTAGAGGAGGAACCAGTAGAAAGTGCGTGTTCCTCGTAAACGGATAATTCGTAGTTGATTCCAAAATACTGCTTAATCGTATTGCTTATGGCATCTAAACGGCCGTTTCCATTAGCATCAACAATTGTTTTTTTCTCACCACAGGTAATGGTAGCTTCTGTCATAATACCGTTTTCCTGACGGAAGTGGCAGTCGCTAATGGTAAAAATAGGTGCATAGTCCACATAATTTTCCATGAAAATTTCATAGACCCACTGAGGTGAAAGTTCTTTATGTTCCTCATCAGATACCTGCTTTACAGTATAGCCAACTTCTTCACGCATTTTCTCAGGTACTGCAATAGAGAAGTTCTGCTTCAGGATATAGGCAACGCCCCCCTTACCGGATTGACTATTGATGCGGATGACATCACCATCATAAGTTCTTCCCACATCCATAGGGTCAATAGGAAGGTACGGAACAGTCCAAAAGTCAGCTTCTTTTTCTTCATGCCAAGCCATACCTTTTGCAATGGCATCCTGATGTGACCCCGAAAAGGCAGTAAATACTAAGTCTCCGGCATAAGGTTGTCTTTCGTAGACAGGCATTTTTGTCAGTCGCTCATAGGTTTCATGAATGACAGGCATGTCAGAAAAATCAAGATTAGGTTCAATACCGTAGGAAAAGAGATTCATTGCGAGGGTAATGATATCAACATTTCCGGTACGTTCACCATTGCCAAATAAGGTACCTTCTACACGATCAGCACCTGCAAGAACACCAAGCTCGGCATCGCTGACACCACAACCACGATCATTATGAGGATGGATGCTAAGTACAACATGGTCACGATACTTTATATGTTTGCTTATGTATTCAATCTGTGAGGCAAAGATATGTGGCATGGCGGTTTCTACGGTAGCAGGAATATTGATAATCGCTTTGTGTTCTATATCGGGTTTCCATACATCGAGAACGGCATTGCAGACCTCTAAGGCGTAATCAACCTCGGTTCCGTGAAAGCTCTCCGGGCTGTATTCAAAGAGGAAATTACCATCGGTTTGGTCAGCAAGTGATTTAAGAAGAGTAGCACCATCAATAGCAAGCTGTTTGATCTGTTCTTTATCCTTTTTAAAAACCTGTTCTCTCTGCGCAACAGAGGTAGAGTTATATAAATGAACGACAGCGCGAGGTACGCCCTTTAATGCTTCGAAGGTTTTGCGGATAATATGTTCTCTTGCCTGTGTCAGAACCTGAATGGTAACATCCTCAGGAATCATGTTACGTTCAATTAAGGCACGGATAAAGTCAAACTCTGTTTCAGAAGCGGCAGGGAAACCAACTTCAATTTCTTTAAATCCGATATTTACTAAAAGCTGGAAAAATTCTATTTTTTCTTCTAATCCCATTGGCTCAATAAGAGCCTGATTTCCATCTCGTAAATCTACCGAACACCAGATAGGTGCTTTTTCAATATAATCTTTTTTGGTCCATTCAAAGCAGTCAGTTGGTGGCAAGAAGTACTGACGCTGATATTTTTTAACATTTTTCATACTCATCCCTCTTTTATATAAGAATAAAATATATCAATATTGATGATAATATTTTACAACAATAAGAAATAGAATAAAATGATTATATTTAATCAATAACGATGATAATATTTAAGATACGCCGATTTTAGATGTTTCATGAGAGTACGCATTTGCTGCATAACGCTTACTACGTTACAGCAATTTCCTATCACTAAAAAAGAAAGCCTTGTAATGTTTGGGAAAAGCATACAAGACTTTCTATAATAAAATATGTTTTTATGATTCCAAATCGATCTGTGTATGTGACAATTCTAATAAAGAAGAGGACAGATTATGTATTTGCTTATTATCTGCCATAACATTATCAATGTTTTCACGGTAGATGATGATGGCATCAGTAATAGCATTGACAGAGTCATGGTTTGCCTCGGAAGAGGTTGCTACATCGGAAATCTTACATTTTAAATCTTCAATAATAGCATCCATTTGCTGAACGTTGCCATTTTGCGCTTCAATATTTTGATAAAGCGAATTAAACTGAGAGGTCAGCGTAAGGAAGCTGCTTTCTAGCTCATTAATAGAATGAATGGAGCTGTTGATAGCATTGGTGCTACCGGCTAATTGTTCGGACGTTTCGTCGATACGTGTTTTCATTGCATTAACAACGTTAACAACTTGTGAAGAGCAGTTGTTACTGTCATCAGCAAGCGAATGAACCTTACTGGCAACTACCTGGAAGCCGGAACCGGCCTGACCTGCTCTTGCGGCTTCAATGGAAGCGTTTAGAGACAGCGTTGTGGTATTGTGTGCTATCTTGGCTAATTCGTCGGTGATGCCTGAAATCTCAAGAATTTCTTTTTGAAGGGTATTGAATACTTCGTTGGTAGCAGAAATGGTATTTTTTAAGGATTCCATTTCTGTGGTGAGTCCTTTCATATTTTTCTGATTGTCAGAAAGAGAAATTTCTACTTTTTTTACCTCATCATTTAATGCTTCAATCTGCTTTTCAGTAATAAGCATTCGTTCCTGAACGTCAGTAAAGGTTTCGATAACTTCTACGGTTCCATGTATAATGGCGGAGGAGCCTTGTTGCAGTTCGGCTGCGCTAGTTTCAAGACGAACATTTGCTTCTTCTAATGTGGTGATACGTATGACAGAGTTATCACAGTTTTTTTGCAGCTTGAGTCCTGCTTTTTTGAGTTCTTCAATAAGGTGTTCTGCTTCTTCTGCTCGGGCTTTACCTAGCTCAATGTAGGCACGTCCTCGTTTGATAACCATATAGAAGATATAACCACATATAGAGAAAAGAGCCATACACATGATGTATTGACCAAGGGGATCAGCTTTTTCAGGGTGAATGACATATGCTACAGCTAATAAAGCATCAATTAATACAATTTGTACTAAAGCATATTTGGGAACAAGGTAAAGGCCAGATAAAGCAATGACTGCCAAATAGAGAGGAAAGTCGTCGCTATAATAGCTTCCGCTGTTTAAGGAAATAATGAATACCAAAAAAACAATACTAAGGCATAGAATAAATTGTTGAGTAACAAGTTGCATTTGCAATTTTCTCATTAAGAAAGCAATAACAGTAAATGCGATTAGACATATTCCGATAACGATAGCACTTATCCATGCCTGGCCGATTAGATTTTTTAGGAAAAAGATAGAAGCGACTGCAAAAACGGCAATCATCATATAACGAAAAATAACATTTTCGGAGGTCGGCTTTTTCATTGTATTCTTTTTATTATTCATAATCATAACCATGCCTTTCCATAGCCTGCCATAAGAGTAGCAGGTTTGAGTTTATGTGTAATATGTACACGATATAGAAATATTATAGAATAAATAATCACACAATACAATAAAAAACAATGAAAAAATAAGACAACTTGCAAGCTGCAAGAAAATGTATTCGCACTATAGTCGTATTTAAAAGAAATAGCAATATAAACGGCAAAGAATACTTATATGCTCTGAGCATTCATTGACTTTTCTATACAAATATGATACTTTAAGAATTAAACGGGTTAACGTAATAAAGTGCATATAACTGTAACTATTCAACAGGAATACACATTTACTGCGGATTCCGTGAGTGAATGTAGCATAACTACATATAGCTTAGAATATTGGGGTAAATCCGGCAGGGGGAGTAAGTGCCGGTGGGAAGGAACATAAGATTATGCCAGTAATGGAATATTTGGAACGTAATGCAGAACTTTATCCAGATGAGGTAGCTTTGGTAGAGTTGAATCCAGAGGAGAAGGAAACAAGAAGAATTACTTGGAAAGAATTTGAATTAATCGAATCTGATAGATTTAATCCATATCGTAGAGAGATTACATGGAGTGTATTTAATGAAAAAGCAAATCGTTTTGCAAATCTGCTAATCAGTCGCGGTATTAAAAAGGGAGATAAAGTAGCGATTATCATGTATAACTGCTTGGAGTGGTTGCCAATTTATTTTGGAGTGCTTAAAAGCGGTGCCATTGCAGTACCTTTTAATTTCCGATATGATGCAGATGAGATTTTATATTGTGCAGAGCTTGCAGAGGTAGATATTATTGTATTCAGCTCTTCCTTTATTGGGCGTATTGAAGCCAATGCAACACGGCTTAGCAAAGGTCGTTTGTTGATTTATGTAGGTGATAATTGTCCAAGCTTTGCAGAGAGCTATCATGAATTAGTAGCAGATTGTTCAAGTAAGGCACCCTATGTAGAGATTACAGATGATGATTTTGGAGCTATTTATTTTTCATCAGGAACAACTGGTTTTCCAAAGGCGATTTTGCATAAGCATTTAAGTCTGACACAGGCAGCAGAGATGGAGCAGAAGCATCATGCAACAGGACGTGATGATACATTTTTATGTATTCCACCACTTTATCATACAGGTGCAAAATTCCATTGGATGGGAAGTCTTGTGGCAGGAAGTAAGGCAGTTCTTTTAATGGGAACGAAGCCAGAGACGATTCTAGAGACAATTTCTAAGGAACATTGTACCATTGTATGGCTTTTGGTTCCGTGGGCACAGGATATTTTAGATGCTTTGGATAGAGGAGAGCTGAAGAAAGATGATTATCGTTTAGAGCAGTGGAGATTAATGCATATTGGTGCACAGCCGGTTCCACCATCTTTGATTAAACGTTGGAAAGAATATTTTCCAAATCATGCTTATGATACCAATTATGGATTATCTGAGTCTACTGGTCCTGGTTGTGTGCATCTTGGTATGGAGAATATTCACAAGGTAGGAGCAATTGGTGTACCGGGATATCGTTGGGAATGCAAGATTGTAGATGAAAATGGTGAAGTAGTTAAGTATGGTGATGTTGGTGAGCTTTGTGTTAAGGGACCAGGTGTTATGACTTGCTACTATAATAATCCCGAAGCGACTGCGGAAACCATTAAAGACGGCTGGCTTTATACTGGTGATATGGCAATGCAGGATCCAGACGGTTTCTATTTCTTAGTAGACCGTAAAAAGGATGTTATTGTTAGTGGTGGTGAGAATATTTATCCAGTTCAGATTGAGGATTTCTTACGCCGTCATGACAAGATTAAGGATGTAGCGGTAATTGGTCTGTCAGATAGAAGATTAGGCGAAAAAACAGCAGCGATTATTGAGACTAAGGACGGTATTACTTGTACTAAGGAAGAAATTGAAGAATTTTGTCTAGAGCTTCCTCGTTATAAGAGACCAAAGGAAATTATTTTTGCAGAGATTCCAAGAAATGCAACAGGAAAGATTGAAAAGCCAAGACTTCGCAAGATGTATGGTGCGGATAACTTAGTAGCAAAAGAAAATAGGGGCTAAAAATAGAAATGAAGGCATGGGTGGTGAAAGCTGCTTATGCCTTTTATTATTATTTTGTGATATTTATTAAAAAAAAATGAAATCGTTTGCATTTTCATAAATCTGTAATACAATAAAATAGGAAAAAAGATAGACATGTGTTGTGCATGAGAGGAGAAAACAATGAACCGTGTAATGAAGAAAATGATGACAGCGATTCTGACAGTGGCATTAGTATTTACTTTTACCATGACTGCTTCGGCAAAAGAGTCGATAGGAAATGGATTGATTTTATCAAATGATGTGATAACTTTAACAGAGGGAAGCACAAATATATTAGTAGCAACGATGGAAGAAGGCTTTGATGCATCCAGACTTGCCTGTGTTTCTGCAAATCCGGATGTTGCGACAGTAACGCCTGTGATAGCAGTTAATAATATAGCTCATTTTCAGTTAGATTATGTAGGGACTGGCTCTACAGTGGTAGCTATTTATCATATGGATAACCCTGCAGTAGTAGCATATACAACAGTGAATGCGACAGCTCTTATTATGGAGTTTCCGGCAAAGCTAGGAAGAAATAAAGATAATTATTGTACGGTAACCGGATATGAGTTTGTACCTTATGAATTCCATAAATATGCGAACTTCAACGACTACAAATATACGCTAAAGCTCAGCTATCGATGTGATTCTTATAAAGATGATACATATGCAAAATGGGGCTGCTATGGATATTTTTATGATGCGGCAGGAAATGTCCTTTCAAAAGTGCATCTATACTGCGGTTCTCTTGCAAAGGGACGTGTATATCAAAGTGAATTCCATGTACCGGTAAAAGCAGTACGTTTCGGAATAGAAGGTTTAAAATAAAAAAGTTGTTAATATAATAAAGAAATGAAGTTATAGACATAGAGAGGAAAAGAAATGAAAAACAGACAGAGAAAGTTAGCATTGCTGTTATGTGCAGTAATGTCATTATCTGCGCTTGTTGGTTGTGGACAGAAAGAAGAAATAGCGGAAGAAGTGGTAGAGGATATTGCTATTGTAGAGGCTTATGAACCAAGAATAGGAGATTTAAAGCTGAGTGGTGAGTTTATTGCAACAGTGAATCCGGATGAATCGGTTTATATTATTCCCAAGGCAACCGCAGAGGTTATGGAAGTAAAGGTGAAGGCAGGTGATAGAGTAGAAGCAGGTGATGTGCTTGCGATATTGGATGATACGATGGCACAGCTTTCTATGAGATCGGCACAGATTACTTTGGATAATGCGCAGAGAGCTTATACGCTTTCGTATGGTGACGGTGCGAATTTATTGAATGATATGCAGACAGACAGTAACCTTCAGAAGGTCGAGGATGGTATGGAAGCGCAACAGGAAGGATATTTGGATGCGATGGATTCTCTTACCCGTTATCAGGACTTACTGGCAGAAGCGCAGGATGAGCTTGCAAATGTGCGAAAGAAATATGATTACCGTGAGGACCCGGAAGAAATTAAGGATTACGCAGACAGTATTGATCGGAATACGATGTCTGGTGCAGCGGAATATCAGGCTGCCATGGCTCGTTATCAGACAGCAGCAACTCTTGACGCACAGTGGTCAGCGAAAGTAGACGGTTATAAGCAGGCAATTGATGGTTGTGAAGAGGCATTAGAGGAATTGCAGGATGGTATGAACAGTACTTATGAAACATTTAGTCAGACAGCAACTTCTTCTGCAATTACCAATGGAGAGTTAAGAGAAGAACAGAAAAAGGTATCTCAGAATAGTATTTCAGCCGCACAGCTTGCAGTTGAGCAGGCACAGGAGGGATTAGATACCTATGTGATTACTGCAGCAATTGGGGGTGTTGTAGAAAATGTAAACGTTAAGGTACATGATTTTGCAACCGCTAGTAATCCTGCATTTGTCATTTCGAATAAAGACACGATGGTTGCTACCTACTATGTAAGTGAGGATGTGCGAAATACGTTTTCAATCGGTCAGCAAATTGAGATTGAAAAAGATGGTATTATGTATAAAGGTGAAGTTATTGAGATCGGTGGAACGATTGATGCAACAACTGGACTTTTTAAGATTAAAGCAAGTATCAATGGAGATACTTCAGCAATGTTATCTGGTACAAAGGTGAAAATAACCACAGCTACTTATCATGAAGAGAATGCAATAATTATCCCCTACGATGCCGTTTACTATGATGGAACACAGGCGTATGTATATACTGTGGTTGATGGAAAGGCAAAAAAGACAAATATAACAACTGGTTTGTATGATGTAGAAGAGGTTGTTGTAAAGGATGGTCTAAGTAAAGATGATATAGTAATTACAACATGGTCAGCACAGCTACGAGAAGGTGTTACTGTTTCTGTAAAGGTAGAGGAGGAACAATAGTATGAAGTCCTTAACAAAGCTGGCTTTAAAAAGACCGGTTTCAGCACTGCTAATTGTGCTAGCAATTGGTGTATTTGGTATTGGTTCGGTATTTGGCTTTCGCCTAGAGCTTACCCCGGAGATGGAAATGCCGATGCTCTTTGTAATGACAGTTTATCAGGGCGGAGACCCGGAAACAACACAGGAGCTAGTAACAAAAGTTGTTGAGAATTCCGGTAAGACACTGGCAGGTGTGGATTCTATTGATTCACAAACATCTGCAGATATGTCAATGGTAATGTTTAGCTATGATTATGGAACAGATATAGATGAGGCTTATGCGGATTTGCGTAGTGCTCTAGACACAGCCTCACTACAATTACCAGAGGATGCCCATGATCCGGTAATTGTAGAAATGAATATGAATGCAGCAGACACGATGACACTTTCTGTTACAACAACGGGTGATACGGATGTACTAACCTTTGTAAACGATGAGCTTGAACCGGAGCTTGACCGTATTGCAGATATCGCAGATATTACGGTAACGGGAGGGCAGGAAGATTATATTCGTATTGAACTTCATCAGGATAAGATGAAACAGTATGGAGTAACGATGGCTAATGTCGCTACCTATATAAAAACAACAGATTTTACAATACCAATTGGTACTGTAAAACAGGGCACACAAAAGATTAGTTCGTCGGCATCTTCCAAACCGGAGACATTGATTGATTTGCAAAATGTTCCAATTGTAACCAATAGAGGAAGTGTTATAAAGCTTTCCGATATTGCTACTGTTTCTATGTCAGCAAAAGACTATAGCAGTATCAGTCGTTTTAATGGAAATGACAGTATTAGCATTGGTATCGCTAAAACACAGAGTGCAGGAACAGTAAATGTATCAAGAGAAGTAAAGGATGTTATTGAAAAGGTAGCAGCCAAGAATTCAGCAGTACAGATATCTGTTGCCTATGATGCGGCAGATAGTATTATTGATTCGTTAAGCTCTGTTGCAGAGACACTTGTGCTTGGTGTTATTCTGTCTATGATTGTATTGTTTATCTTCTTTGGTGATATTAAGGCGAGTTTGATTGTAGGTAGTTCTATGCCACTTTCGTTACTGGTAGCATTGATTGCTATGAGTTTTGCTGGTTTTTCTTTGAATATTGTTACTATGGGAGCTTTGGTTATTGCGATTGGTATGATGGTAGACTCGTCTATCGTTGTACTTGAGAGTTGTTTTAGACTGAAGGATGAAAAACCGGATTTTAAAGAGGCAGCGTTAGTAGGTACACAGACGGTAGGTTCTTCAGTAGTAGCTTCAACAATTACAACTATCGTTGTATATTTACCATTAGCAACCATGGATGGCTTGGCAGGACAGCTTTTTGATGAGCTAGGTTTTACCATTATTTTTACCATGTTGGCATCATTAATTGTTTCCTTGACTTTAATACCTATTTTCTTCTGGAAGTATAGACCAAAGGAAAAGAAGTCTTTACCAATTAATAAGTTATTGGAAATAATTAATGCAGGATATCGTAAGCTTCTAGGGCATATCATGCATAAAAGAAAAACAGTTATGCTGGTAGCGATTGCATTATTAGGAATTTCACTATGGCTTGCAGGGCAACTTGATACAGAGCTTATGTCAGCAACGGGCTTGGATAATGTAAGTATTTCGATAGAACAGCGAAGTGGTACAAGATTGGAAGTAATGGATGAGAATATCAAGCCGATCGAGCAGATGATTATGGAGGATGAGGATTTTGAGGCTTGTAATGTATCGATTAGTGGAGCAACAGCGATGATTACAGCATATCCTTCTGAAAGCTGTACCAAGAGTGTAGCAGAGCTGGTAGATAAGTATAATCAGATATTAAGTGGATATACCAATATGAGTATTATCGTAGAAGCTGGAGGAAGTGGTATGACTTCCATGATGGGAAGTGGTGCTTCGACAGAAATTGACCTTAGTGGCGAAAGTATGGATGATTTGAAAATTGCAGCAAGACAGGTAGAGGCATTAATGATGGAGATACCGGGAGTGATCAAGGTATCTAGCAATCTATCCTCAGCAGCTTCTCAAGCAAAGATTAAGATAGATCCATTAAAATGTATGGATGTAGGATTGACTGCGGTACAGGTTGCTGGTGAGATGTATAATGCCAGCAGTGGTACTGAGGTTATGAAAATGAACCTTGGAACGGATGAATATGCTGTGATGCTGGAATATCCAAAAGGAAGCTTTGATGAGATGAGTCAAATGTTGAACTTAGAGCTTACAACACCAAGAGGAACAATGATTACGGTTGGTGATGTGGCAGAGGCAGTCTACTCGGATGTTCCGGAATCTTTGGTTCGAAGCAATGATAAGTATCAGGTTGCCATTGTTGCACATACAACGGATGAGGCAAAATTTACTGCACAGAATGCCATTTATGAAGCAGTAGAAAAGGCAGAATTCCCGAAGGGGGTAGGACAGACTGAGAATATGATGGTGGAAATGATTATGGAAGAGTTTACTGCGATAGGTATAGCAATTGCGATTGCGGTATTCCTCATTTTTCTTGTTATGGCGATTCAGTTTGAATCACCAAGATTTTCACTTATGGTTATGCTCAGTATTCCGTTTAGTTTGATTGGTTCGTTCTTCTTGCTATATATTTCAGGATCTACCTTAAATATGACTTCTTTAATGGGTATCTTGATGTTGGTCGGAATTGTTGTAAATAACGGTATTTTATATGTTGATACAACGAATCAGTTAAAGAAGGAGATGCCATTAGACGAAGCATTAGTTGAAAGTGGTTGTATACGTTTGCGCCCGATTTTGATGACAACGCTCACTACAATTCTTTCTATGGTTCCAATGGTGTTTGCAACCAATGAGAATGCGGCCATGATGAAAGGTATGTCGTTGATTATTATAGGTGGTCTTATTACTTCGACCTTGTTGATTCTTTTACTCTTACCAAGCTTCTATCTTTTAATGGATAAAGATGGAAGACGTGAAGCGAAAGAGAGAAAAAGGACAAAAAGAGAAGAGAGACGTGCACAGAAAAATGAGAAATAGCTGAGATAGAATTATAGTTAGAAAGCTCCTGCATTGCAGGAGCTTAAAATTTGAATTTGACGCACTATTGATTTTGGGCTATAAAGTGTCGATATCATAAATATAGAAGGATAAAATTATGTAAATAAAGGAGAAATAGTAGTATGAGTACATCAATTAAAACAGATAAAGGCAAAACTCTTACATTGGTCGGTATGGGCATTATGACCCTTTTAGTTTTAACCAAGGTGGTGCCAACATTACAACTGGCTGATTATGCCATGTTTGTTGGACTGGCATTTTTCTTTATTGTAGAAAGTGTTGCAAAAACACCGGATGATGAATCAAACTTGCGTTTTAAAACTTTTTTTACAGACTTAAAAAAACCAGGTACACTTCTCTGGATGTTATTGCCAATTCTTACAGCTATTGGTTCGATTATTTTAAGCAATTTTATTTTTGGCGATCAATATGTCAATCATGTATTGGAACGTACCAGTGATATATTTACATTTGATCAGACATTTTTTCTTATTCTTCAACTGATATTTCCAGCGTTTGCTGAAGAAATTGCATTTCGTGGTTTTTTTATAGGAAAAGGTTTAAAGCTGTTTCCGTACTGGCTTTGTGTAGTTGTTTCCTCTACAATTTTTGCAATAGCACATTTGGCAGCTGGAAATATTGGAGTTTTGGTATTTGATATCGGAGGAATTTTTATTGATGGTTTAATCTATGCTATGATTTTCAAAAAAACAGGAAATTGTGTCATTAGCACAGTTGCACATATTCTTTGTAATGTGTCTGGATTTGCTTTTGTTTTTCTGTTTATGTAAGCTTGGGTAATAAGTGAGATATATAAAAATCGCCTTGTTTTGAAAGGAGATCATATGAGAATAATAATTCATGATTTGGATGAATCTTACGATTCGCTATTTAAGAGTAAAAACGAAAAAGTTATTCGTGCAGACGGGAAATATGCACCGTGTCAAGGCTGCTTTGGTTGTTGGACGAAGCATCCGGCACAGTGTTATATGAAAGATAAGTTACAAATGGTATGTCGCATGATTGGTAAAGCGGATGAATTAGTTATTATAACGGATAATTATTATGGAGCATATAGTCCAACGGTTAAGAATGTGTTGGATAGAAGTATTGGAGTCTCCACTCCTTTTAGTACATATCGTGGTAAACAGATGCATCATACATTACGTTATGGAAAAAAGAAAAAACTTGCTGTATATGCATATGGTAGTATGACAGAAGATGAGTCAAAAACTTTTCGGTATATGGTAGAGAGAAATGCTATCAATTATGGATTCCAAGAGTTTGAATTTCACTATTTAGAAAATCTAAACCGATTGGAGGAAATAGAATTATGAAAATAGTATTTATCAATGGTAGTCCCAAAAAGAAATTAAGCGTATCTTCGTATCTTCTTGGCATTGTTCGTCTTTTGGTTAGGGGCAAAGTGGTATCAGAACAGGTGCGTAATGCAGGAGACCATGAGCGTGTATTGGAAAGCATAAAAGATGCAGATACAGTTGTGTTTGGTATGCCTCTTTATGTGGATGGAGTGCCTTCTCATATGCTTGCATTTATGAAAGCAATGGAAAAATATTGCATAGATAACAATATTCGCTTAAATGTGTATGGTGTTTCTAATGGAGGCTTTATTGAGGGCTGTCAGAACAGACCACTAATGCAGGTGCTTGAAAATTTTTGTAAACGTTGTAATTTTCAGTGGTGCGGAGGTGTTGGCATTGGTGGAGGTGTTATGCTCAATGTCATGCGAATTATGTTTTTAGTATATGCAGGGCTGTTTATACTGAATACAATTACATCTGGATTGACTGAAGCATTACCGATTTTTGCAGAGCAGTTAGTAGTGGTTTTGTTTTTTAGTCTTGGTGCATTCTTCTATTGCTTACGTATGGGAATAGCAGTTAATAAGGGTGCAACTTGTGGGGTAAAGTTTACTCGCATACTTTTGCCATCATTTCTATTTATTTTAGCGGCAGATATTTTCTTTGTAATCATTTCAATATTACAGGGCGGTATTTTTAAAGGATGGTTGAGTCGGAAAGAGTGATACATTACTAGAAACAGAAAGAAAACGTTCAGCTTGTGTGATCGGCCAATTTTGATATGTAGAACAGTTGGATATATTTTAACGGGTCCAAGGGATGATTTGGAGGAAAATTATGAAAAAATCTTTAAACGCAAATGCTGTAAAAATGATTGCAATCATTGCAATGACAATAGACCATATTGCTTGGATGCTGTTTCCGGGATATCCAAACGATATCGTTCCGATTGTTATGCATACAATTGGTCGAATTACCTGTCCGGTTATGTGTTATTTCATAGCAGAAGGTTACCATTACACAAAGAATATTAACAAATATACGCAGCGACTATTTGTATTTTCCCTTGTTTCACATTTTGCTTATGTTTATTTCTCTGCTAATTATATTGATTGGAAATCATTTATTCCTTTTTATTATGGAGATGTTTTGAACCAAACAAGTGTTATGTGGCCTCTTGCATGGGGGTTGGTAATGCTGCGTATTGCTGATAGTCAAAAAATAAAAGAGAATATGAAAACGTTACTCATTATTGCTATTTGTTTAATTACTTTTCCAAGCGATTGGAGTTGCATTGCAAGCCTTTGTATTTTAGCATTTGGTACAAATCGTGGAAATTTCAAAAAGCAAATGTCGTTGATGATTTTTTATGTGGCTATGTATTCAATAGTTTATTTCTTTGCACTTGATAAAGTATATGGAATCATTCAGATGGCAGTTGTATTAGCAATTCCTGTTATTATGATGTACAACGGACAGTTGGGTAAAAACCGTAAAGTTAACACATTTATGAAATACTTTTTCTACATATATTATCCACTGCATCTTTTTATTATTGGATGGATACAATCTGTTCGATAAATTTCAGTAATACGCTCTGTTGCTGTACCCATTTTTCTACGATATACTCCTTCAAAAAGGAGGGGGTTCTGACAAAACAATACGCTATTATAGGTGTAATATTGAAAAAATGCTGGATACAATAAATATTCCGGTGATAAAGATTACAACGGAAATGCTACAAAAATATCT
>JAFSCH010000022.1 GCA_017436865.1 Lachnospiraceae bacterium | reverse complement strand
TCAGAGAAGAAATAACGATGGTCAGAGAAACTTTGACGGTCAGAGAAGAAATAACGATGGTCAGAGAAACTTTGACGGTCAGAGAAGAAATAACGATGGTCAGAGAAACTTTGACGGTCAGAGAAGAAATAACGATGGTCAGAGAAACTTTGATGGTCAAAGACGAAATAATGATGGTCAGAGAAACTTTGACAGTCAGAGAAGAAATAATGATGGACAGAGAAAGCCATTTGACCAGAACAGAAGTCAAGGCGCTAGACCAGGTCAGGGATTCCAGTCAAGAGGTGGTTTTGACAAGGATAAGGATGAAAGAAATGGAAGAAGTGGCTTTGGTCAGAGACAGGGTGGAAAGCCTGGTAATAAGAGTTTTATGCCAGAAAGCCCTATTAAGGATGCAGAGAAGCATAGAGATGAAGAAAAGCGTCGTATTAGCCAGGAGAAGGATAAGAAGAATCGTAAGGACTTTATGTACGAAGATGATGGTGATATGGCAAATATCAAGGGCAAGAATAAGCCGGGTAAGTTCATTAAACCGGAAAAGAAGCCTGTTGAACAGGTAGAAGAACAGATTAAGGTGATTACAATTCCTGAAACATTAACAATTAAGGAACTTGCAGATAAGATGAAGATTCAGCCATCAGCAATTGTTAAGAAGCTTTTCCTTCAGGGACAGATTGTAACGGTAAATCAGGAGATTACTTACGAAACAGCTGAGAATATTGCTATTGAATATGACATTATCTGTGAACAGGAAGTAAAGGTTGATGTGATTGAAGAGCTCTTAAAGGAGGATGAGGAGAAGGAAGAAGATATGATTTCCAGACCTCCAGTAATCTGTGTTATGGGTCACGTTGACCATGGTAAAACATCTCTTCTTGATGCAATCAGAAAGACAAACGTAACAGATAAGGAAGCTGGTGGTATTACACAGCATATTGGTGCGTATACTGTTACTGTAAATGACCAAAAGATTACGTTCCTTGATACACCGGGACACGAGGCATTTACAGCTATGCGTATGCGTGGTGCAAGTTCAACAGATATTGCTATTCTTGTTGTAGCGGCGGATGACGGTGTAATGCCTCAGACAGTCGAAGCAATCAATCACGCAAAGGCTGCGGGAATTGAAATTATTGTTGCAGTAAATAAGATTGATAAGCCAGGTGCTAACATAGAGAGAGTTAAACAGGAGCTTACTGAGCACGGTCTGATTGCAGAGGACTGGGGTGGAAGTACAATATTTGTTCCTGTTTCTGCAAAGAGTGGAGAAAATATTGATACCTTGCTCGAGATGATTCTGTTAACCGCAGAAGTATTAGAACTTAAGGCTAATCCAAACAGACGTGCAAGAGGTCTTGTTATCGAGGCTGAGCTTGACAAGGGACGTGGTCCTGTTGCAACTATTTTGGTTCAGAAGGGTACACTCAAGGTTGGTGACTTTGTATCAGCAGGTGCGGCAAGTGGTAAGGTACGTGCTATGATAGATGATAAGGGAAGAAGAGTTAAGGAAGCAGGACCTTCTACGCCAGTAGAGATTCTTGGTCTTGGTGATGTTCCTAATGCTGGAGAAATCTTCCTTGCACATGCAAATGATAAAGAAGCAAAATATTATGCAGAAACCTTTGTTGCACAGAATAAAGAGAAGCTTCTTGAAGAAACTAAGACAAAGATGTCGCTTGATGATTTGTTCTCTCAGATTCAAGCTGGTAATCTGAAAGAGCTTAACCTTATCATCAAGGCTGATGTTCAGGGTAGTGTAGAGGCAGTAAAACAGAGCTTGATGAAGCTGTCTAATGAAGAAGTAGTGGTAAAATGTATCCACGGTGGAGTTGGTGCAATTAACGAATCAGACGTTATTTTAGCATCTGCGTCAAAAGCAATCATTATCGGTTTCAACGTTCGTCCTGATGCACAGGCTAAGACAACAGCAGAGCGTGAAGGCGTAGATGTAAGATTATATCGTGTTATCTACCAGGCGATTGAAGATATAGAGGCTGCTATGAAGGGCATGCTGGATCCTGTATTTGAGGAGAAGGTTATCGGTCACGCAGAGGTTAGACAAATCTTCAAAGCATCAGCGGTTGGTAATATTGCAGGTTCTTACGTACTTGATGGTGTATTCCAGAGAGGTTGTAAGATTAGAATTACGAGAGAAGGCGAGCAGATTTACGAAGGTGAGCTTGCATCCTTAAAGAGATTCAAGGATGATGTTAAGGAAGTTAAGACAGGATTCGAATGTGGTCTTGTATTTGATGGATTTGACAGCATGCAGGAATTTGATATCGTGGAAGCATATATTATGGTGGAGGTTCCAAGATAGAATGAGAAAGAACAGTGTAAAGAATACCCGTGTAAACGGCGAAGTTCATCGTGTTCTTGCTGAAATTATCCGAAGTGAAATCAAGGATCCACGCATTAATCCTATGACAACAGTTGTTTCGGTAGAAGTAGCTCCGGATTTAAAGACTTGTAAGGCATGGATTAGTGTACTTGGAAACGAAGAGTCTCAAAAGGATACCTTGGCAGGACTTCGCAGTGCGGAAGGGTATATTAAGAATCAGTTGGCACGAAAGATTAATCTTAGAAATACGCCAGAAATTCGTTTTATCATTGATCAGTCTATTGAATATGGTGTAACTATGTCAAAACTAATTGATGATGTGAATCGTGCAGATGATGAAAAGAAAGTGGAAAATTCATAAACGGAAGATTTCCACAAGCGAACAAAGTTCGCTTTATAAATCTTGTGTTAAACACAAATTTACGTATTATAATGGGCAATAAACAGGATAATCTGGGGGCGCATTTTGTGCTTCCAGATTATTCGTGTGTATGGATGAAAGGAGAAAATGCGATGTTTCGGTTATGGAAGGAATGTGAAGGTGCAGAAAATATTGTGATTTCGGGTCATGTTAGACCAGATGGAGACTGCGTTGGTTCCTGTATGGCGACTTATCTTTTTTTGAAAAAAGTAATGCCAGAGGCAAGGATTAAAGTATTTCTGGAGCAACCGGCAGACATATTTTCCTGCATTCAGGATTATGATAAGATTGAAACAGAATGTCATATAGATGAAGCACCGGATATTTTTATTGCACTTGACTGTGAAAAGACAAGATTAGGTGCTGCAGAGGTGCTGTTTGATAAAGCAAAGAAGAAAATAAACATAGATCATCATATTAGTAATGCTTCGGGTTGTGGAGATGTGAATTATGTAGTACCAACAGCAAGTTCAGCATCAGAGCTGGTATATGATGTGATAGATAAGGAATATATGGATTTGGAGATTGCTAAAGCAATCTATATTGGAATCATTCATGATACAGGAATTTTTCAATATTCGAATACATCTCCAAAGACATTGCAAACAGCTGGAGAGTTGATAGCATTCGGGTTTGATTTTCCAACCTTAATTGATGAGACTTTTTACGAAAAAACATATGTGCAGAATCAGATTTTAGGAAGAGCATTGCTTGAAAGCATAATTTTTATGGATGGAAAATGTGCAGTAAGCTATGTGGATCAGAAAACAATGGCATTTTATAATGCAACTCCAAAGGATTTAGAGGGTATTGTTAATCAATTAAGAATTGTAAAAGGTGTTGAATGTGCTATTTTCATGTATGAAATAGGTACCCAACAGTATAAAGTGAGTTTACGTTCATGCAAATATGTTGATGTTAGTAAGGTTGCAACATTTTTTGGCGGGGGTGGCCATGTAAGAGCAGCCGGTTGTACAATGAATGGTTCATTTTATGATGTGGTAAATAATTTATCAGAACATATTGAAGAACAGATGGTACAAGTCAAGTATTAAAAGGGATGGAATACAAAATTGGTTAATGGAATTATAAATATATATAAGGAGGCAGGCTATACATCTCATGATGTAGTGGCCAAGCTTCGAGGGATTGTAAGACAAAGAAAAATAGGGCACACAGGAACTCTTGATCCGGATGCAACAGGTGTATTACCGGTGTGTCTTGGAAATGCAACAAAGCTATGTGATATGTTAACGGACAAGAGTAAAGAATATGAGGCTTGTATGCTTCTTGGTGTAACGACGGATACACAGGATATGAGTGGAACAGTATTAACAGAAAGTACAGTTCAATGTACAGAGCAAGAAGTAAAAGATGCTGTGTTGAGTTTTGTTGGCGGTTATGACCAGATTCCACCTATGTATTCGGCATTAAAGGTAAATGGAAAAAAGCTGTATGAATTAGCAAGAAAAGGAATCGAAGTGGAAAGACAAGCAAGACGCGTGGAAATTCCATCAATTGACATCATTGAATGCAATTTACCAGAGATTCGTTTTCGTGTATCTTGTTCAAAAGGAACTTATATACGTGCATTATGTGCAGATATTGGGGACAAGCTAGGCTGTGGAGCTGCTATGAAAAGCCTGGTACGTACAAGAGTAGGTGTTTTTGTACTTGAGGAGGCTTGGAAGCTTTCCGACGTAGAAAAAATGGTTGCAGAGGGAACATTGTTGGAACATATAACAGCTTCGGATCAAGTTTTTATGGAGTGTCCTAAAGTAGTAGTAAAGCCTGAATTTGATAAGATCCTTGCGAATGGAAATAAATTAAATATAAATCAAGTAAGATTTGAAAAAGAACAGGCATTAAGAGATGGTGAAATACTTAGAGTGTATGATAGCAGAGATATTTTTACGGGTGTCTATACCTATGTGGCAACAGAGAGATGTCTGAAACCATATAAAATGTTTTTTGAATAAACAGGTTGGAGAGTGGCATGAAGATTATTAAGAATACGACAGAATTTTATATAGAAGAGCCAACAGCAGTTGCGATAGGAAAGTTTGATGGTTTTCATTGTGGACATCAGAAGCTTCTTCACAAGATGCAGGAACAGAAGGAAAAGGGGCTTGCTACCGTTGTATTTACTTTTACTCCGTCTCCAGCTGTTTATTTTAGTAAAGAATCTTTTGGAGAACTGACAACCATAGAGGAAAAGAGAAATGTTTTTGAAAAAGCAGGAATTGATTATCTGATAGAATACCCATTTGATCAAAAAATAGCGAACATGGAACCAGAAACTTTTATTAAAGAGGTTTTGGTGAATCGGATTCACGCAAAGTGTATTGTTGCAGGAGAAGATGTATCTTTTGGGAGAAGAGGGGCAGGAAATTATCAGTTGTTGTCGAAAAAGGCAAAAGACTACCAATATGATGTGGTTATTATTGAAAAGGTACAGTATGAAGGCAGAGAAATAAGTTCAACCTTTGTAAGGGAAGAGGTTGCAAAAGGAAACATGGAACTGGTGCATCAGTTACTTGGAGTACCTTACTACGTTGGTGGAAAGATTGTACATGGTAGAAAACTTGGCAGAACACTTGGCATGCCCACAATTAATCAGATTCCTAAGGATACAAAGCTGTTACCACCTAGAGGAGTATATTATTCCTATGTTATGTATGGTGACAGAAAATTGCCATCGATTACTAATATTGGAGTAAAGCCAACCGTAGCAGATCAGATGGTTATGGGGGTTGAGACATTTATTTATGATTTTAAAGAGGATGTATATGGGGAAGAGGTGGAAGTGTATTTACTTCATTATAAGAGAGCCGAAATGCGTTTTGAATCGGTAGATGCTCTTATGAAGCAAATGTCAGAAGATATAGAAGAAGGACGTAAGTACCATATGATTTAGTGAAAGTTACTAACATTATTTGGAAAATGCCCGCTATTGACACATAAAATACACGATGTTATAATTTGCACGTAACAAAATGTAATATTCGTGTAACAAAAAAAGAAAAAGTGGGAGCTATCATAATAATGAAGTATAAGAAATATGTTGCAATATTGACACTATTAAGTATTACAGCATTCTTATTAAATGAAAGTGTATATGCAAGTAATATTAGTGAAAAGCAAAGAGGTGCAACCGTACAGGAAACGAAAGTACAAAAACATAATATAGAAACAAAAGAAAACGTCTTGGGAGCAGGCATAGCCGAAATTTTGGAAGTTTCACTAATTGACAAAACAGTAATGGTGATAGGAGAAGGGGAGACACCAAAAGCAACCTCACCAAGTGCAACTATAGAAAAGGATGGTATAGAAGAGAAACACTGGGGTTATAAAAATCTCGGACTGGCTAATGTAAACAATCACTTGAATATTAGACAGGAGCCTTCGGAAGATGGTAAGCTTATAGGAAAATTAAATAAAAATGCAGCATGTGAGATTTTGTCTGTTGAGGATGGTTGGGCTCATATCAAATCTGGTAAGGTTGATGGTTATTGCAGTGCAGACTTTCTGTTTATGGGAGAACAGGCGATTCGTAAGGCAAAGGAAGTAGTTTCTATGGTCGCTGTGGTAAATACGGACACTTTAAAAGTACGCGAGGAGCCAAATACGAAATGCTCGGTTATTACTTTAATTCCTAGAGATGAAGAACTGGATGTAGTCGAAGTTATGAACAACGGCTGGATTAAGTTTATGCTTGATGATGAAGAAGCATATGTTTCAGGAGAATTTGTAAAGGTTGAAGAAAGACTTGAGAAGGCCGCGACTTTAACAGAGTTGTTATATGGGCAAGGGGTATCAAATGCAAGAGTTGATTTAGTACAGTATGCAAAGCAGTTTATTGGAAATCCATATGTATGGGGAGGAACCAGTCTTACCAATGGTGCAGACTGTTCTGGTTTTACTATGAGTATTTATAAAAAATATGGAATTAGTCTTCCACACCATTCTGGATCTCAGGCACAGTTAGGAAAGAAGGTTTCGCTAGCGGAGGCACAGCCAGGGGATTTGGTATTCTATTCAAAGAATGGATCAATCAATCATGTTGCTATATATATTGGCGGCGGACAGGTAGTGCATGCATCCAATGAGAAAACTGGTATTAGGATTTCGAGTGTAAATTATCGAACACCTGCAGCGATCAGGAGTTTTTTGTGATAAGAATTTCGAGGAATAGGAGTTGCATTGCCCAAAGTTCTGTGATATACTATCAAAGTGTGGTTTGAGTAGTACTTAAATCATAGCCGATACTCAGTGTCGGGACACTCCGACCCAGACTTAGTATCAGGCGGTATTTATTAATTATTATTATTTGTGGAGGATTTCAAAATGATTTCTAAGGAAAAGAAACAGGCAATTATCGCTGAATACGCTAGAACACCTGGTGATACAGGTTCACCGGAAGTACAGGTTGCAGTATTAACAGCAAGAATTCAGGAGTTAACTGAGCATTTAAAGAGCAACCAGAAGGATCATCACTCAAGACGTGGACTTCTTAAGATGGTTGGTCAGAGACGTGGTTTACTTGCATATTTGAAGAAAACTGACATCGAAAGATATCGTGCTCTGATTGAAAGACTTGGAATTAGAAAGTAATTCTGATAAAAAGAGCGGAATTTATTTCCGCTCTTTTCAATATATAAAAATGAAAAACGGTAGAAGTCAGGCTCGAGACCGCTGAAAACGATATGAGCACATCATGTGGCTTTCAGTAGTTTCGGCTTCTTCTACCTGAATTACAAAAAGTAAAGTAGAAAAGGAGAAGAATATGTATAACGGAACTTATAGCGAAAACAAAGAAAAAGTGTTCAAGACTTATAGCATGGAATTAGGTGGCCGTACCCTTTCTGTTGATGTTGGAAGAGTATCTGCACAGGCAAATGGAGCAGCTCTTATGCATTATGGTGATACTACTGTATTATGTACAGCAACAGCATCTGACAAGCCAAGAGATGGTATTGACTTTTTCCCATTAAGTGTTGAGTATGAAGAAAAATTATATGCAGTAGGAAAGATTCCTGGTGGATTTAATAAGAGAGAAGGCAAGGCAAGCGAGAATGCAATCCTTACAAGCCGTGTTATTGATAGACCAATGCGTCCATTATTCCCAAAGGATTACAGAAATGATGTTACTCTTAACAATATGGTTATGAGTGTTGATCCAGAATGTCGTCCAGAGGTTGTAGCTATGCTTGGTGCTGCGATTGCTACAAGTATTTCAGATATTCCATTTGATGGTCCATGTGCAACTACTCAGCTTGGTATGGTTGATGGTGAGTTTATCGTTAACCCAAATCAGGAACAGTGGAAGAATGGTGATTTACAGCTTACCGTAGCTTCTACAAGTACAAAGGTTATCATGATTGAAGCTGGTGCTAATGAAATTCCAGAAGCTAAGATGATCGAAGCTATCTACAAGTGCCATGAGATTAACCAGACAATCATTGAATTTATTAATAAGATGGTTGCTGAGATTGGTAAGCCAAAGCATGCTTATGAATCTTGTGCTATTCCAGAAGAAATGTTTGCTAAGATGAAGGAAATTGTAACTCCGGAAGAAATGGAAGTTGCTGTTTTCACAGATGAAAAGCAGGTTCGTGAAGAGAACATGAAGAAGGTTACAGAGAAGCTTGAAGAAGCATTTGCTGATAACGAAGAATGGCTTGCTGTTCTTGGAGAGGCTGTATACCAGTATCAGAAGAAGACTGTTCGTAAGATGATTTTAAAGGATCAGAAGCGTCCAGACGGAAGAAAAATGACTCAGATTAGAAGTCTTGCTGCTGAGGTTGATCTTATTCCTAGGGTACATGGCTCTGCTATGTTCACAAGAGGACAGACACAGATTTGTACTGTAACTACACTTGCACCTTTATCAGAGGCACAGAAGGTAGATGGATTAGATGAAAATGAGACAACTAAGAGATATATGCATCATTATAATTTCCCATCATACTCTGTAGGTGAGACAAAGCCGTCAAGAGGACCGGGACGTAGAGAAATCGGACATGGTGCATTGGCAGAGAAGGCATTGGTTGCAGTATTGCCTTCTGAAGAAGAGTTCCCATATGCAATTAGAACAGTATCTGAAACATTTGAATCAAATGGTTCTACATCAATGGGTTCTACATGTGCATCTTGTATGTCATTAATGGCAGCTGGTGTACCAATTAAGAGAATGGTAGCTGGTATTTCCTGTGGTCTTGTAACAGGTGATACAGATGAAGATTATGTATTATTAACAGATATTCAAGGACTTGAAGATTTCTTTGGAGATATGGATTTCAAAGTAACTGGTACAACAGAAGGTATCACAGCAATTCAGATGGATATTAAGATTCATGGATTAACAAGAGATATCGTAGAAGGTGCAATCCAGAGATGTCATGATGCAAGATTATATATTATGGATAGCTGTATGAAGCCTGCAATTGCTGAACCTAGAAAAGAAGTTGGTCAGTATGCTCCAAAGATTATTCAGATGTCAATTGATCCTGAAAAGATTGGTGAGGTTGTAGGTCAGAGAGGTAAGACAATTAATGCAATTATCGATCAAACAGGTGTTAAGATTGATATTACAGATGATGGTTTTATAAGTATCTGTGGTACAAATCAGGCTAAGATGGACAAGGCTGCTGAGATGATTAAAATTATCACAACAGAGTTTGAAGAAGGTCAGATTTTCAAGGGTAAAGTAATTAGCATTAAAGAATTTGGTGCGTTCCTTGAGTTTGCTCCTGGAAAGGAAGGTATGGTTCATATTTCTAAGATTTCTAAGGAAAGAATCAACCATGTAGAAGATGTTCTTACATTAGGTGATATGGTTACAGTAGTGTGCTTAGGTAAGGATAAGATGGGCAGAATTAGTTTCTCTATGAAGGACGTTGCTCAGCAGTAATTAGCCATATAACGAATAAAACTGTATTCAGAAATGAGTACAGTTTTTTTTATATGATAGGAAATTGCTGTTATGTAGTGGTAGTTAGACAAGAATTTCGTAAGAAATTCTTGCTAGTGTTTGCTGCTGAGCAAACACTTTTTTACTTTATAGGAAAGTTCTCCTTCGGAGAATTCTTGATATGAAAATAGCCCGCTGAAAAGAGGGCACAACAAGTAAACGATGTGAAATTAGAAGATGTAG
>JAFSCH010000021.1 GCA_017436865.1 Lachnospiraceae bacterium | reverse complement strand
ACAATAGAGAAAAAGGGCGAAATATTGTTGGAGGAGTTTAGAGGAATCTGTGATGAGATTACATCTGGGTATAAGGAAGGTGACAGGGTAAGATTTATTGCGGATGATACAACCGAAGATGGATATAGAAAGCTGTCTAAAGAAGATGAGCTGTCTATTCTGTTAAGTGAATTTAGTTCTTTTGTCGAATCACGTTTTGGCAAGGAACATCAGGAACAAAGTGTAAAAGTCGCAAATGCTGTCAATGATTTACAGAAGATAAAGCAGGAATTAGGATATGGAGATATTAAGTATTACGAACCGGAATATATCCCGGATGGCTTTGTGGAGAATTTGATAAAAGCTGCAAATCAGTATGTAGACAGTCAGAAGTAATAGAATGAGGTTTGAATCATGAGAGTATTAGATGTTTTTTCAAATTTGCCAGCTATCGAATTAAGTATAGAACAGATAGAGGACATATTTCTAAAGTCCTGTGAGGGAGTAATAGATGATACTTATACGGTAGTGCATGAGCTTCCGGATAATGCGGAAAGTAATACAGTTGAGTTAATAAATGATTTGTTAAGAGAAGGAAGGCAGGTTGCATATCTAATGCGACAAGATTCGCTGGTATCAGTTGTAGGATATAAGAAATAATTTATTTTGGGTAAAAAGTGTTTTGAGCCGATAGAGTAAAATCCTATCGGCTCATATTTATTTCACAACATAAAAAGGTCGTTTCACAACATCTAGGTATCGAAACAGGGTATAAGTTCCGATATAATAGCAGTATAAGAATTGCAAAGGAAGTGAGTTTGTGCGTATAGCGATATGCGATGATGAAAAGAACATCAGGGAGTTAATAGCAAGTAAGGTGTTAAAGCAATATCCGGAGGCAGAGATTGTTTTCTTTTCGTCCGGAGAAGAACTGCTTTTATCAGATAAGAATATAGATATACTGTTTTTGGATATTCAAATGTCAGGCAGAGACGGTATGGAAACAGCTAGAGAACTTCGCAAAAAGGACAAAACGGTGGTACTTATTTTTGTGACTGCGGTGGAGGAGTATGTATTTCAGGCATTTGATGTAGGAGCCTTTAATTATATTGTGAAGCCCATTGATGATACAAAGTTTGAAGATGTACTTTGCAGAGCTGTAGATGAGTTACTTTCAAAGGACATGGATGTGCGAGAGCCGGAAGCAAATTATGTGATGATCAACAATGGAGGGGTTCACACAAAGGTAGTGATAGAGGATATTGTCTATGCAGAGGTGTTCAATCGTAAAGTGGTTATTCATAAACTAGACGATGAAATTGAGTATTACGGAAAAATGTCTGACCTTGAGGCGGTAGCAGGGGACAGTTTTTTCAGACCGCACAGGGCATATCTTGTGAATTTTAAGTATGTGGAGAAATATGATGCCACCACCATTTATCTGGAAAAGGGAACTGCTCTTATGGCAAAGCAGAATTACCCGGACTTTGTAAAAAAATACATGAAGTACAATCAGAGGAAAGGGTAGTTGCTTATGGAAAATATAGAAACATATTGGGCAATAGCAAATAAAACAATAGCTATCATCAACATATTGATAGAAGGTTGGCTGGTTTATCGGTTTGTAAAGCCATTTATAAATAGAAAATCATACTGCGTAGGAATTAGTTATTCATTGGCAATGCTTGTATTTTACCTTGTACCACAGGAGATGACTTACCCATATCTGTTGGGGATTTTTGTGGCTTGGATTACGATGTGCCTGACAGAGAGAAAAAAGATTAAGCAGAAAATCTTTTTAGCGATTTCCATGTACTTGATTCGGTGGATGGTTTATGGTGTGACATTGGTACTCAGAGATATTATGTTTGCTCTGTTTATTAACACACCATATATGCTTACGGAACCGTTAAAGCAACTGATAGCATATATCGTTGTGGAACTGATTTATTACGGTGTAGCCATAGTCGTTATGTGGCTTGTAATTAAGTTAATTCATAAGGTGTATGTGAATAAAAAAGAGGATATATCAGGAAAAGAATTGATATTACTTTTTGCAACTCTTTTGACTGTAATGGTAGGATATTTTACATTTAATTTCTTTTCCAATGTGTATGTAGAAGATACAGGAAATTATGTGTGGAATGTTCATCCGGGATATACTTTTTTACGGGTGATATATCAGATCGTTTCTTTTGCGGCTATCCTTATTGCAGTTATTATTTACCAGAGGATAAAGGAAAAACAGCGGGAGGAAAATGTGAATTTGCTATTGGCAGAGCAGATAGAGAACACAAAGCAGCATATCAATGAAGTGGAAAAGCTGTATGGAGATATTCGGGCATTAAAGCATGATATGGGTAATCATATTTCAGTATTAGAAAATCTCTTTATGAAAAATGAGACAGAAGAACTTGAAAAGTACATGGCTGAACTGAAATCGGCATGGAGTGAGAGTGTGGCAGAAATTAAGACAGGAAATCCTGTTACCGATGTGATTCTGACGCAGAAGCAGAAAGAAGCTGATGAAAAAGGAATTGATTTCAGGTGCCAGTTTATGTATCCAACGGACACAGGTATCAATGCGTTTGATGTCAGTGTTATATTAAACAATGCTATTACCAATGCGTTTGAAGGGGTAAATGGTTGTAAAAATCCTTATGTTTCCATATCTGCTTATCGTAAGAAAAATGCGTATATGCTAGAGGTGACGAACTGTATTAGCAAGTATGTGGAAGTAGATGATGAAACCGGGTTGCCGGAAACCACAAAGAAAGATAAGGGCAGTCATGGTTATGGACTTGCTAATATCCGTAAAGTGGCTCAGAAATACTATGGGGACATAGATATAAGTCAGGATGAAAACAGCTTTACATTGACGGTTATGTTAATGGTTGAATAAGAAATAATGGACACAATTCTGTACAAAAAGGTATGGATTGTGTCTTTTATTTTTGGTTCACAACATAAAAAGGTCGTTTCACAACAAGTCTATTTAGTATGAAGTTTTATCTTCCGAAATAGGAAGTAACAGAAGTGTCTGTGTATAGAGAAACGGATTTCTAATCAATATTTCAAGGAGGATGATGCGTATGGCAGTAAAGGGAATCGGAAGTAATTACCTGTACCCGGTACAAAATGATTACACGGCTGATTTAAAAACAGATGATACTAAAAATGCTGTTTCCCAAACTGCGGTGCAGAAGGAAGGAGTAAGTTACGAAAAGACAATACCGGATTCTGTATCAGCAGGACTTGAGTATATTCAAGAGTTGGAGAAGCAAATTAGTGGAACAAAGTTTTTTGTAGGCACAGTTAGTTACGGACAGACTTATGGCAATTCATCAGATGTTAATTTTGTTGTGAATCCTAAGTTCTTAGGTAAGCTGGGAACGGATGAAGCTACAAGAAAGCAATTTGAAGAAGATGTTAAGTTTTTAAATGATTTTTCTAGGAGATTTAGACAGCAACAACTTGCTAATGGGCGAGAGATGATTAGTCAAGGGTGGTTCTGTGATGAAGATGGTAATTGGGGAGGCTGGGGAGTCAGCAGACCCATAAAGCAAAGTACGGTATTACAGGATATGACAGATAATGCCGAGAAAATCAGGCAAGAGAAGTTGGAGGAGCGAAAAAAAGCGGAAGCAGAGCTTAAAGAACATTTTGGTGACCGTTTCAAAGGATTTCATGTGAAATGGTCGGAGGAGGATGTAAAGGCGGAAGAAACAGAGGAATCGGAAATTGCGGAGGACGCTGAGAAAGAGAGCGAGACCATAGGTGGTAGTGTTGGTGTAAATGTCGGCAAGACTGCAAGAAAGATTGCTGCGGCAAAGACTACAAGCCAGTTACGGGCGGTCATAGCTGAAATAAAAGGCGATATGCAGGAAGTAAAAGCAGGCATTGAAAAAGGATGGTGCGATGAGTCGGAAATGGAAAAAGTAAATTCTTTAATGGCTCAGGCACAGAACCGTATGGGACAGGTGGAAGATAGAGAAGCAACACCGGAAGAAGAGAATATGTTTGCAATGGCTTCGCTTATGTAGATAACAGGAGGTAATAGGATATGAGAATTAACGGTTTAAATGGAGCAAATACACCTGCGGGTGGGATGAATATGACGAAGGCAACAGATTCTGTTAGCAAGAATTTGCAGAATCAGATTGCCAATGCTCAGAAGCAGTTGCAGGAGCTTTCTGCCAACAAAGATATGAGCATTGAAGAAAAAATGAAGAAACGACAGGAAATACAGCAGCAGATTACAGATTTGAATAATCAGTTAAGACAGCACCAGATTGAGCAGAGAAAAGAGCAACAGGCAAAGAAATCTTCTATGGATGATATGCTTGGTGGTAGTAAGAAAACTGCTCCGAAAGCCGGAAAACAAAGTACAGGTCTGTCACAGGCAAGTATGACAGCTATTATTTCTGCTGATTCTGCAATGGCACAGGCTCAGGTGCAGGGTAGCGTTGCTACAAAGATGGAAGGCAGAGCTGGTGTGCTGGGGTCTGAAATCAAGTTAGATTCGGCTCGTGGTGATGATGTAGAGGCAAAGAAAGAGGAGCTTGCAGAAGTAGAGCAGAAGGCGGCTCAAGCAGAATCTGCACAGATGAATACGTTGGCTACTGCAAATAAAGAATTGGAAGAAGCTGCGAAAGCAGATCAGCAGACTGAAAAAGCAGATGATAAAGATAAGAAAACAGATAAGAAGGATGCTGTTTCAAATGAAAAAGAGGACAAGACTGTGGCAGGAACAGAAGAAACCGAGAATGTGGGTGCTGAGATTAAGAATGAAACAGTTAGTGCAGACGTAGCAAAACCGGTAGAGGTATCTGTAGCGGAAACAGTTACATATACCCATGTTGATGTGCGTTTATAGGAGGTGCTTACTATGTCAGAAATAAATAGTTTCAGCGATTATGCAAGTAAATATAACACGAATGTAGATTATTCCTATTTGTTCGGTGGTATGCAGACACCTTCAACAGGCAGTGCTTTTAATCTTTCTGACTATGCAGCAATCAAAAATGGCAGTTATGGAAAATTGCTAAAGGCATATTATGCAAAGCAGGATGCAGAAAAGGCATCTTCCGGTGGGGATACTGTACAGAAATCTACACTTATGAAGTCAGGAGCGGATGCACTAAAGAAATCAGCAGATGCTTTAAATAATGATGAACTCTGGGAAAAGAAGAAAATCAAGAAAAAGGATGAAAAGACCGGAGAGGAAATCGAGGTTGAAGATTATGATTGGGAAGCTATCACAAAGGCTGTGAAATCATTTGTAGAAGATTACAATGATGTTGTGGAACAGGCAGGTGATTCCAATTCAAAAGATGTATTACGCAATGCTGTGTGGATGACAGGAATTACCGAATCCAATGAAAATATGCTTTCAAAAATCGGTATTACCGTAGGCAAGGGTAATAAGTTGGAACTGGACGAGGAAGCACTTAAAAAGGCAGACATTAGTTCATTCAAAACACTTTTTACCGGACATAATTCGTTTGCTGATAAGGTATCCATGAAAGCAAACAGTATTTCCAATGCGGCAGCACGTTCAAGTGGAACCTATAAGAGCAATGGTACATATAACAATTCCCTATCTGAGCTTGTATCGAAGAAGGTAGATGAGGAAGTGTAGCATTTATAAGATTTTGCCTTGTTTTCTAAAGAGAAATTAAATAATACCGATATACTTTATAGCTAAGGATGGCGTCTGTTTTCAAAGGATTGAATGCGAAAATAGACGCTGTTTTTGCATAAAAATAAACGGGTCACATAAAGGAGATTGTTTGCATGAATATTGGTTTAGTACAAGGTAACAATTATTCTGCGTTAATTAGAAAAACGGTTGGTGAAGAAAAAATCGAAAATATAGAGGAGTTATCCGAAATTGAAAAGTTGGAAAATTTCAAAAAAGAGATCTGGAATGAAATTGATTCCATGCCGTGGGGATGCGATATATCCATTCATATTACGGATGATGCTTTTAAACGGATGATGGATGATAGTGATTTTAAGGATAGCATGTTAAGTAAAATACGAGAAGATGCATCCGTTTCAGGAATTAAAGGTGGTGGAACAATACTAAATATAACTGAATCAGGGTATAGTGGCTTTAGCTGGATGGAAGGGTATCCAAGGGAAGCCTCAGCCGGATTCTCTGAACACTCGAAAAATGCTTTTTATTCTAAGAAAGTAAGTCATAAGCAGGATTATATGGAACTGTGGGAGGATAGAAGGCATGAAAGAGAAGTTCAGCGGGAAAAGCTGGATAAGGAGTATGAAGAACAGTTGTATCTGAAACAGCACTGGGCAAGAAAAGAAAGGGCTGTGTCAGCATATGAATCTGCGGTAATAATAGAAAAATAGAGAGAGTTTGTTAAGTCGATTAGAAATGAGGGGCACAATTCTGTATGAAAATGTATGGATTGTGTCTTTCTTTTGTTCACAATATAAAAAAGTTGTTTAAAGCTGATAGGTGTAAAAACCCGTCAGCTTTTTTCTTTTTCAAAAACTTTACAAAAAATTTAAGGAAACTTTTAATCATTTAAGGAATGTGGCACGTTATTATATATAGAGATTCACAAGAAAGGAGGCTTTGGCGTGTTAAGTGATGATAAATTGATAGAACAGATTAAGTGTGGCGATAAGCAGGCAGCGGAAGAACTGATTACACGTTATTATGCCTCTATATTGCGTTATTGTAGATGGCATTGCTCCAGTGCGGAAAAAGCGGAAGATTTGGCACAGGAAACATTCTATAAACTGTTTAGAAATATATCCGGCTACAAAGGAAAAAGAAAGTTTAAAGCATACTTATATACCATTGCCAACAGATTGTGTATTGATGAAAGCAGAAAGAAGCCACTTTATTCGATAGAGGATGAAGAAATTATTATAGACGAGTGCGATGAAATACTCAGGTTGGAGGATAAGGAGGAGATAAATTATCTTTTAAGCATCTTATCCCCCGAACAGAGGGAGGCAATCATATTACGTTTCGGAGAACAGCTTGAGTTTCATGAAATAGCAAGGGTTATGGGATGTAACATGAGAACTGCACAAAGCAGAGTCCGGAACGGATTAAAAATCATGAGGAAGGAGCATGGAAATGAAAGATAGAACTTTGAAACATAACTTATATCATTCTTTAGGACAGGAAGTGCAACCGAAGAGACTGGAAGAAACCATAAACTATTGTACCGAGATTATGAAAGAACAAATGCTTTATAAAGAAGAACCACGAACCAGTTTCTTTCAGTATTTGTCAGATGTATTCCGGTTTGAAGGAATACCAATATTTATCTTACAGGCATTGACCTTATTTTGGGTTTGTCTGACGATTGCTAGTGTGGCGGACATACCACAGAATATACCGATGTTCATGCCTCTCTTTGTGTTGGCTGCCATGCCTGTGCTTTTCAAAAGTCAGATGTATGGAATGAGTGAAATTGAGGCAGTAACAAGAGCATCCGGTGCCCAGATTATGTTAGCGAAATTAGTTTTGGCTGGTTCGGCTAATCTTGTTTGTATCACGATTGTGTTATGTTTGGAAATGTCTATACAGAGTGATTGTGGTGAGTTAGGACAAATGGTGTTGTATTGTCTGGTTCCGTATCTGGCTTGTATGACGGGAATGCTTAGGCTGGTACGGTTACAAAGAAAAGAGAGCATATGTACATGTGCAGTTATAATGCTTGGTTCCTGTGTCTGCTGGGCAATTTCATCAAGAGTAATACCGTGGT
The DNA here is from genome assembly GCA_017436865.1 of Lachnospiraceae bacterium. Lineage (GTDB taxonomy): Bacteria > Bacillota > Clostridia > Lachnospirales > Lachnospiraceae > COE1. Next base: position 16,795 of record JAFSCH010000021.1, on the reverse strand, counting down.
TATATGCCACATCTGCAGCCTCATTCTGGTTGATTGCATTCGTGGTATTCGGAATATTTTTTGTAAAAGAGGTTCTGTTTATTGCAGAAATGAGAAAGGAAGGAAAAATATATGGAATTATCGCTTGACCGATTAACAAAGCATTATGGAAATAAAATAGCTGTAGATTGTGTGAGTGCAACTTTAAAGCCGGGTGTATACGGGCTTTTGGGGGCAAATGGTGCTGGGAAAACGACTTTGATGCGTATGTTGTGCGCCATTCTGGAGTCGACTTCGGGTGAAGTGTTGTTGAATGGAAAAGAAGTAACAGCGATGGGAGCAGATTATAGAAATGTATTAGGATATTTGCCGCAGGACTTTGGATATTATCCGAACTATACAGCAATGGAATTTTTGATGTATGTTGCAGCTCTTAAAGGAATACCAAAGAATATTGCGAAGAAGAGAGCAAAGGAATTGCTGGAGGTAGTAGGGTTAAGTAATATGGCAAACAAAAAAGTAAAAACATTTTCAGGTGGCATGAAGCAGAGAGTAGGAATTGCACAGGCGTTACTGAATAATCCGGGGATTTTAATTTTAGATGAACCAACAGCGGGACTTGATCCCAAAGAGCGTGTGAGGTTCCGTAATCTGCTTTCGGAATATGCAGGAGATAAAATTGTAATTCTTTCAACACATATTGTGTCGGATATAGAAGCGATAGCAGATGAAGTGCTGTTAATGAAGAAAGGTAAGTTTGTGTTGCAGGGAACAGTCCAGGAATTGACCGAGAAAGCAAATGGTAAAGTATGGGAACTAACCGTTTCACCGGCAGAAGCAAGAAAATGGCAGGCAAGAACAACAGTTGCAAACTTGCGACATGAAGGAAAAGACATTGTGCTGCGTATTATTTCTGACAATATGCCTAGTGAGCAGGCGGTTCCGTGTGAAGCAACCTTGGAAGACCTTTATTTATATTATTTCCCGACAGAAGAAGGGGGACAGTAGGATGGAATTATTTTTATTAGAACATAAGAAATTATGGAGAAAGCGTATAGTCAAGATATGCGTACTGTTATGCTTTATCTATATCGTGATTTTTGGGAGCATATTATCTTTTCAATGGTTTAGTTTTGGAAGTTCAGATGATTATACAAGTGCTTTTGGAAACAATTTTGATGGTTATGGAATGATAAAGGAAAGTCAGGAATATTCATTAGCTTTTGGTGGCGAACTGACAGATGAAACCTTACAGCAGTTAGTAAGAGAGTATCAGCGAATGGAAGCCGCCGGAATGGAGAAAGAATTAGAGAAGACTGACTGGAAAATTATAAATAGCTGGTTGTCCATGTTATATCCGGAACTTCGTGATACAGGAACTTATCAGACTATGATTAGCTATGTTGAATCCAGTAAATTGGTTGGATTCTATGAGAGAAGAGAGCAGGCTATTGAGGATTTTCTGGAAAATAGTGGACAGGTAGGAAAAGAAAGAGACTATCTGCTTCAGATGGAAGAAAACGTTGAAACACCGCTTCGTTATGAATGGGTTGATGGTTGGTCACAGCTTCTTGGCAGCATGGTTGCAGATTTGGGTATTGTAATGGCTTTATTTTTGGCTATAGCATTATCCCCCATGTTCGCAGGAGAGTGGCATGATAATACAAGTGCATTAGTGTTGACAACAAAGAATGGTTGGAGAAAAATTGCTTTTGCTAAGGTGTTAACAGGTGTTGCATTTACGGTGGAGTTTTTTGTGATACTTGTGATTCCAAGTGTTGTATCCCAGATGTTCTTTATGGGTACATCTGGCTGGGATATGCCGATTCAGAACATTAAACCGCTTGCTATTGCTCCCATGAATATGTTGCAGGCAGAGGTTTATGAGTATGCATTTGCATTATTAGGTGCTATTGGATTTGCCGGTGTCATTATGTTTATTTCGGCAACCGTAAGAAATAACGTGCTTTCATTGCTGTTTAGTTTGGCGGTGGTATATGGTCCAATGATGGTTGCACAGTATCTTCCCTATGAAATGCAAAAAGCATTGGATTTATTACCTTTAGTTGGAAGTGGTGCTGATGTTTTTAGAACAAATACTTTTCATATTTTCGGAACATATATATGGTCTCCATATCTGTTGATTACGGTCCCGCTTCTGATTGGTATCTGTTGTATGCCGTTTGCTATAATGAATTGGTCAAAAAGATTAAAGGCATAGAAAGAATATGGCAGTAAAGAAGAAAAAAGGAAGACGGATTGTAAAGGTATTATTGATAATAGTTGCTGTATATTTGTTGATGATATTGTGGCAATTGATTGGTGATATTTATTCAAGATTGGTAAATACACATGAGATAGAAGTGTCTGAAGAATGGAATGGTGAAAGCTATCAAGCTTCAATTGAGTGGAATTTAATTGTTGTGAATAGATGGAACCCAATACCGGAAAACTATAGCGTTGAACTAACAGTATTGTCAAATGGTCAGAAGGTGGATAGTAGAATATATCCGCATTTACAAGAGATGTTTGATGCGGCTAGAGCGGAAGGGATATATCCTATTGTCAGAGAAGGCTACAGAACAGAAGAAGAACAGCAGGAGATACTGGATGATAAAATTCAAGCCTACATAAATGAAGGATATTCACAATGGAGGGCAGAAAGAACTGCAAAAGAATGGGTGGCTTTGCCCGGAACAAGTGAGCATCAATTAGGCATAGCAGTGGATATCAATGCTGATAAAACTAAGTGCACGAATGACGATGTTTATGCATGGCTTGCCGAGAATGCTTATAAATATGGTTTTATTCTTAGATATCCACTGGATAAACAAGAGATTACCGGGACAAGCTATGAACCATGGCATTATCGTTATGTAGGGACAGAGGATGCCTATGAGATTAATGAACGAGGAATATGCTTAGAGGAATATTTTGAATAATTGCCTAGAAAGAGGAGTCGATGGAATGCTTCACAACAGAATAAGGGCGATTCACAACAAAGCACTGTTTCCAAATGCTAAATTGAGCGAAATATAAAATGAATGGGTATATGAATGTTCAGGGGAAGATTTCGCACCCGAAATGCGGTGTTTCACACTTTTATTATGGAAGAGCTTATTGAAAACAAATTTTCAAGTGAGGTAATAGAGATGAATATATCAAATGCTATCAATACGGTAAGCGTATCTGGAAGTTCTAGCAGTAGTGCTAAAAAAACTTCTGAAAAGAACAAGTGGAAATTAACAGATTCATTAAAAGAAAAAATTGTTGAATTGGCTAAGAAAGATGCGAAAAACAACATATATATGGGAAATGAGTTTATGAACTTGCGGAAAGCAGAGGTCGCTAAAGTGGCACCAAATCGGGCGGCACTGATAGGTAAGTTCAACCAATCAATGAGTTCTGGAAATATGGGGGATATGAAAAAAATACAAGAAGCAGACAAAAGATGGCTGTGTATTTTATTTGGGATACCATATGAGGCTGAATATCAAGGAGAGGGAACTGGTTCTGCGCTCCATATATATAATGAGGAAGGGGAAGAAGTTCTTACATATACTCAAGGAGTAGGGTGGCATGAGAAAGAGACAAAAGCAGAAACGGGAGTACATTCAGCGTTAAAATTAGCATATTATGAGGCATACCATGATGCAAAAAAAGCACTGAACACTGGAACAAATGTGGAAATCACAAATGAAAATGTTGTGGTGCAAAGTAATTTTGATGTGAAAGCATAGAAATAGAAAGAGAGAACGGTATGGTAAGGAACGTAGCAGATATTTATCAGTCAGGACAGTATAGTATAGAAGCTCAGAAAGTAAAAAGAGCGCAGGGAGCGTTAAATATATTATCAAATTCTGGAAGACAAGGACAAAGGGATATGTTACATATTTCGTATTCTGAAAGAACTTATTCCAAGGAGTCGGTTGTGGCACTATTTGATACCGCTTTAAATCTGTCTGCCAGTGATTTTTCCTTTTACTTTGATCATTACAATAATATGCCGGCTCTGCTGGATGCCATAAACTTTGGTGAAGGCTTTGTGGAGGGTTCCTGTAATCCGGAAATGAGAGAGCTTGGAGTATTGTCGTTTAAAATAGGGGGAGTAAGACAGTATATTCCAAACTATGCTATTCCGAAGATAAATGCAGGAACTCTCCCCAATATCTCGGCTAAGAACAATAAACTGATATTAAATAATAAAGGATATTATTGCTACACAGCAAAAAATGGGAAAAATTATACTTGGACTGTAAATAATGGACATGTAGGTTGGGCAAATTCTGAAAGCATGTCAGAGGCTATAGGCGAGAATAGATCAGGTTACAATTATCGATGGGAAATGCATCAGGCAAGTAATCTGATTTCAAGATTAGCAAAGGGAAGTGGAACTTATGGCTTTTCAAACGAGGAGCACAAGGAGATACTTGCCGGATTCGGAATTACTGAGGGGCATTTCACCATAGATGCCGGAGCAGGGACAAGACATTATATGCTGTTAGAAAATGGTGTCATAGTGGATATAGACAAGAGAATTGATTTCATGAACCGTACCGACTGGAAAAAGCAGGGGTATCAGACAGGGGATGTAATCAATGTGTATGGTAAAGAATGTATTGTAGATGAGGCTGGGCATATCAAGGTATCGGCGGATGATGAGTTTTCAGATACTAAGATACAGTATCCGGATGGAAAGACTTTATAAATGGCAAATGAATTTGACACAGGGAAGGAAGTGAATCTATGTCAATAAGTATTTCAGAAATGTACATATCACGTCAGGATGACAGATATGAGATTGATGTCAATAATACAAAGAATAAAATGCAGCAGGCAAAAAAGCAGTATTCGTCATTGCTTTCGAGTGATACGGCTGTTATTTCAGAGGAAGGCAGGAAAGCCTTACAGAATAAGATGTCTGCATTTGCTAAAACTGGAACAGCAACAGAGGTGAGGAGATTATCCTCTGTTAGCTCTTTTGGTTATTGTAATGATTATGAAAAGATATTATCAGAATTATCCAATGGTTGCGTTTCGGATGAGTTTGTAACCGAGAATTATTCGCAGGGGAAGGTGGATGCTTTAAAGTCAAAGTTTGAATTTCAGGACGAGGTTAAGACAGATAACTTTGATTGTCATGTGAATAAAATGGTATCAGCTTATAATCTGATGAAAGATGCCATAGAGGATAAGTATGCCAATCCAGACAGAGAGCTGGAATATTATGTTGCAGATGATGGAAGCATGCAGGAATTAACCAAAGAAAAAGAGTTGGAAATGCTTGATAAGGCATATGAGAAACACAGCATTTTCATGGCAACTAGTACGGAAATTTGGGCTGATTTAAAAGATTTTCAACCACAGATAACCTATTATTCAAATACAGGTCAAGCAGCTACCAGCGAAACACAGACCTTTCAGGCAGGTTATAAAAAGAATGAAATCAAAAATCAGGCATATCAGGCGTTCATGTCGGCTATTAGTGGCGAAAACCGAAATATGCTGTTGCAGGAACAAGGTAACCTGAATCATTTAAAATTGAATTTGAGCATATCTTCTTCAGCGAGAACTCAGATAAATAGTATTTGGGATTACTATGCAAATCAGAAGCATTAGAAAGCAATATTATAGGAATCATTTTATTGCATTTACCAGAGCTTCAGCAGTAGATAAAAGTAATATTGTTCCATTTTTAATGTGAAAGTAAAGATTTGAAAAAAAATGCCGATAAATAGAATATAAACGAAATGGATTTCGGATTATTTCTCACGGATTGAGATACTTTGAGATATAGTATGGGTATACTATATCTATTTTGGCTATTCTGTATGTCAGTTCTGACAGATATTCCCTGAATCCAAAAGAATATGAAACCGTGTGTGTACTACACATTGTTTATATGGGGTGTCTGGCATGTCTGGGCACCCTGAAAAGAAAAAGGATTTTGCGTATTAGATCAAGGAGGATTTACAGAATGAGCGATATAAATGTAAGCAGTGCAATAAACACATTTGCTAGTTATCAGTCAACAGCAATAAACACGAACAGGACAACCGCAAAAACAACTGCCGCAGCATCCAAAGGAGCAGCAGATACTGTAGATATCTCGCAGAAAAATGAGGAGAAGCTTTCAAGTAAAGCGAAAGAGTATTTAAAGTCTTTGCGTGAAAAATATGGAGATTATGATTTCCTTGTTGGAAATAGTACGGATGATTTGAAGACTCTCTCAAAAAGTGGCAGCAAAGAGTTCTCTGTTATTTTTTCAAATGCGGAGATTGAAAAAATGGCAACCGATGAAAAATATGCTGCAGAGAAAATGCAAGGCGTAGAGGGTGCAGTTAAGATGTGCCGAAGAATATGCGAAGAGAATGGCTATGTTTCAGCATTTGATGCAATGAAGGCAGGCAATGGTACTGTTAATAAAATTGGTATTGTTACAGATGATAATGGAAACATGAAATTCTTTGCTGAATTGGAAAAATCTTCGGATAAACAGAAAGAACGAATAGAAAAATATAGAGAAAAGAAGGCCGAGGAAAGGAAAGAAGCCGAGAAAAAAGCATCGAAAAAGAGTCCATATGAAAAACAAGAAAAAGATACAGTTAAGAGAACCACAGTAGAAGCCGACTCTATGGAAGAATTAATTGAAAAAATTAAAAATATTAATTGGAACAATGTTTCACATAGTAAATCGGGAGACAGATTTGATTTTTCTGTATAGGTAAAGGGAGGTGTGTTGATGGGTTCAAAGATAATGAATTATGCATTTTTATTTTCTAATACTCAAGGAAAGATGAAAAGCCCGGTGAATAGTATTCAGCTATCTAAATTAGGCACAAAATCTGTACAGACGCAGCTTAGAGCAGCTGGTATTGATACAAATAGTAAGCAGTATAAAACAGTTATAAGTCAGATGATGAAAAATGGAAATGGTATGATGTACACCAATCCGCAAGCTATAAAGAATCTTATGAAAAATTATGATTCGGACGGAGATTATATTTGTCCGGTGACCGGACTTGCGGGTATGGATGCAACCAATATTCCACTTTCTCAGAGACATGTAATTATTAACATTCCTGAGAAGAATAGACAAGAAATGTTTGATAATGCAAAGCGAGAATTTCTCGAAGAAAATGGAATTGCTAACGGAGATACAACAAAAAGATCTGATGTTTTCTATCATTATCAGAAAAATGCTAAAAAGCAGGATAGATTAAAAGGAACATGGACACTGGAACAGTACGAGAGACAATATAACAAAGCCTTTTATGAAGCTGCCAAGGCTGCAGATCCTACATGGAAACCCGGAAAAGAAATTAAAGCAGGTGCATTAGATGGAATCACCCGAGAGGCAATTGATAAATCATTAACTGTAACAATGGGACAGTATGGTGAGACGTTTCAACGTGGGGTGGATATAAAATTATAATGAATTACCTTTATTCATAGGTAAGGGGAAGGTAAAGTATGAACGTACAATTATTCGGAAATATAGATAATAAAACATATCAGGCACCCAGAATTAATTTGATGCAAAAGGTACAGGAAAAGGGTGCAACACCACTTACATTTAAGGAAACAATTAAGGGGCTAAATGATGCCAATGTATCAGTATCGATTTCAGATGAAGGTTTGAAAGCATTACATGGAAGCAAGCTTCAAGGCGCGATAGATCCGATGGAAACGGCAAAGCAGATAGAATACATGTCAAATCATCAGCCGGTTGAAAGCTTTTCAAACAGATTCGCGCAGATGCTACCATCAAATTATGAAATGAACGACCAAGGTGAAGCTGTGTTTGTAAGCCATACACTTCAAGAGAAAGAAGATGCGTTAATTTCAGGATTTAAACAACTGTATAATGAGATTTCAATCGGACATAGTTTAGGAACGAGAATACGTTATATTGAAGATGAGACTGCAGAGGATGGATTCAGAAAGCTTACTAAGGATGAGGAATTAGAGATATTAAAGCAGGAATTTGATGATTTCGTAGACAGCCGATTTGGAGCAGAGGCTCAGGCTCAGAATGCAAAGGCTGCAAAGGCTATGAAAGAAATTGAGCAATTGAAGGAATCTTTGGGGAAAGGTAGTACAAGCCATTTTGAATCGGAACTGATTCCGGACGGATTTGCAGACAATTTAAAGAGAGAAACGGGGACGTATGCCAAAAGGTATGCTGGAGCCAAAATAATTTGATGTTTAAGTATCGGAAATGATTGTTCGATAATAATATATAGAACATCACACGTTGAAACTAATATTTTACTGTATGAAAGTATTTTAGTCAGATTTTATTTTTTAAAATTATTAATGTTTTATATCATAATGTCGATATATTATGTGCAAGGAAGCATTACATTTCAAAAATTAAGGTTTGCGTTGATGTCTTATATGGATGACAAAGGACTTACCAATAATACGGGTATGAAGTCTTTTAACAAGATGACAGCGTATTCGTCACAGGCAGAATACAATGGCTATTGTAGCGGTATTTATGATGAAAATGCTGCATGGACGGTGGAGCGTGATTGGATTGGCATACTTGGCAATGCAAAAGAAACATTTTTTAGTATCCCACAAACATATAATCAGGGATTAGAATGTGAAAAAATAATTGAAAACTTGAAAAAGTGGAGTGATACATCTTCTGATGATGAAAATACAGATTATCAGAAGATACTTAGTGAGAGAAAAAATGAAATCTATACCTACGATGTGACATTAAATGTCGGCAGTATAGGGAATGTAACGGATTTTCTTAATACCCATGACATCAGGTGCAAGAATTATGTTGCTATTTCTGCGGACACATTATCCAAAATGGAAGAAAATCCTGCCTTAAAGAAGAAAGTAATGAGTGCCATTGAGGAGTTTTGCAGTTCAGAAGCTCAGGCTGAAATCAATGCGTTAGCACCACCTGTTAAGAGTGCAGGAATGATAGTATATCCGGATGGAGATACCTTATACTGGCTTGAGGGGTATCCAAATGATTTTGGAGATATGAAAGAAAAGAAGGTTATTGTATCTGAAGCAGATATAGCAAATGCACAGAGAGTATATAGTTCTGCAATAGATGGTAATGTAGTGGAAAATAACATGGAAACTGCTATGCAGATTTTGGGAACTGCTTATATGCGAAAAGATATGTAAGAGTTTTAAGAAGGAGGAACGATGGTATGAATATAGCCGGGATGGGTGCTGTATATTCAGCAATGTATCAGCATACAGCCAAAGTACAGAATACAGCAACCGATAAAACGAGTTTTTCAAACCAATTACAAAATGCAGGTTCGGTAGGAAAAACAGAAGTAGAAGCTTATACAGATTATTTGAAATCAAAATATGGAAATGTATCTATTCAGAGTATTGGGAAGGATCAGGCAAGCCTTGACCGTGTTGGAAGAGGTATGAGTGGAAGTGATGTGATTATTGCTCCGAATATACTGGAACAGATGGCAACCGATTCGGACAAAGCTGCTTTTTATGAAAATAAGATAGATGAATATTTTAATACAATTATTCCTAGAGATACAGTAGCGTTTGCTGCGAAAGGACTTGTTTATGAGCCGGGCGGAGTAGTCGTGCATGAAGATGGTACGGTTACTTATATCAGTGGGTGTAGTGATTCACCAGAGCGTGTTGCAGAGGTGGAAGCCGAGCATAAAGCGAAAAGAGAAGCTGAGGCAAAGATGCGTGAAGAAAGTCTGGAACGCAGTAGAGAAGCTGCTGAGGAACAGAAACAGATAAGAGAATACTATTACAAGAAGGAACTTAGTATTGAAAGTTTATATAGCAGTTTTGCAGGTGTAAATTTACGAGTTCAGTAACACTTCACAACAGAATAAGGGCGTTTCACAACAAAGCTCTATATTTCAGGAATAAATTGTGCGAAATATAAGATGGATGATTATATTACTGTCCAGCTAAATATTTCACACCCAAATTGAAGTGTTTCACTCTTTTGCTATGGAAAAGGAAAGGGAAAGTAACGATACTTATAATAAGCGTGAAATGGAGGTAATGGCATGAGAATTACAACACAAATGCTAAATGAGTCAGCAAGACAGGCTGGTTTGCCAATAAATCGCTCTACTTTGTTGGATTACATCAAGAATGACGGGGCAACGAATCCATTACTTGAGGCGATGAACAGAAATAAGGAAAATGTCGCAAATACAGCAAAAAAGAGCAATTATGAGAAACTTGATAAAGAGGCTGACCAGCTTACACAGTCCGCTCAGGTTCTTTTGCAGAATGGAGAAAACAGTCTGTTTGAGCAGGCTAAAGCGTGTGGGGACAATCAGAAGGTATATGACAGCATTGAAAATCTTTTTGAAAACTATAATAGTACCTTAAAAGCACTCAGGACAACATCAAACACAATGAATGATTTTTACAGACAGATGTTGTTAGAGGCTCCGGCAGAAACAAAAGAGGGCTTGGCAGGAGTTGGAATTACCTTTGCCAAAGACGGTACTGCGACTGTGGATATGGAAAAGGTAAAAGCGGCGGATTTTGCCACATTGGAAGGTCTTTTCGGTAAAGATAGTGACTTTGTAAATAAAGTGGAGTTTCTATCCACCAGAATATCGGATAATGCGGAAGCCAATGTAGAGAGTTTAAGCAGTGCATATAACTCAGGCGGTAACTTATATTCTGCTATGAACAGCAGTAAGTATGACTTTTGGGGATAGAGTAACACAAAATAAAGGGATTTAATCAAAGTACAAGGAGGTATGCGAATGAGCAACACAATTTCAGGAGTATCTGCTGCAACACAGCAGTACGCAGATTATTCATCAGTAACAAGTAAACAGGCAGAGAAAAAAGCAACAGAAACCACATCAGCCAATAATGGCGTGGTGTATGAAAAGTCTGAGCCTGCATCAACAAATAAGGCTACATATTCTATCAATAAGATGAGTGATGCGGACAGAGCTGCCTTAGTAAAGCAGTTAAAAGCGGATCAGGCGAGCCGTGAACAGCAACTTACAAGTCTTGTTCATAAAATGATGTCCGGGCAGGCAAAGACTTACGGACAGGCTACGGATATGTGGAAGTTCCTTGCAAGTGGCGATTATACAGTTGATGCAGCCACAAAAGCACAGGCACAGAAGGATATTTCAGAAGATGGATATTGGGGTGTAAAACAGACCTCACAGAGATTGTTTGATTTTGCTTGTGCGTTAGCCGGCGATGATGTAGACAAGATGAAGGAAATGCAGGCGGCGGTTGAAAAAGGATTCAAGCAGGCAACCGGAGCTTGGGGACGAGAATTACCGAGTATCTGTAAAGATACCTTCGATGCAACAAATAAGTTATTTGATGATTATTATGCTTCAAAAGAGGAGCAGACAGAATAATAGATTACAAAAGAAAACCCTATAATTTACGAAAACGGATGGCATATATGAAATGCCATTCGTTTTCTGGTTTTTAGGGTAAAATCAGAAATTAACCGACTGACGAGCAGAAAATGATGTGGATTGGGTTATTTTCTGGACTATGATATTGGGCGGTCCGTTGATATGATTTATACGGAAAAGAGGTGTAAATCATGGATACAGACAGAAAAGATACCAATATACAGATTGGAAAAAGATTAAGAGAAGCAAGAAGAAACATGAATATTGACAAGGCAGAAATTGCGGAAGTGCTTGGAGTTACAGTAGAGCATTATCGCAAGTTTGAGGCTGGTACAACAGGTCTTTCGGTGGACAAGATACTGATACTATATCAGACCTACGGTATTGATCCTACATATCTGATAACTGGTGTAAGTAGCAATGCGATGGAATTTAATCTTGAGTATTATGTTGCAAACAGCAGTAAAGAACAAAGAGACTTATTCTTTGACCGTGTACTGGCGTATGTGTCTAAATTGATTAAGTGAGATGTGGTAATTCCTGCTTCTGTGAAGTGAAGGAGGAATTATCATGTTGAAAATTGCTATATGTGATGACAGCAGAACAGATGTAGAAATGTTGGAGTGTGCCTTTGATAAGCTTTGCCAATATCCGATTGAATATGATGTGTATTATAATGGGGAAGAATTGTTAAAATACTATACGTTACATGATGAAGTATATCATCTTTATATCTTTGATATTGAAATGCCGGAGATTAACGGTCTTGAGCTTGCAAAGAAAATCCGTGAGAGAGATGCAAAAGCCTTATTTGTGTTCCTGACTAGCTACACGAAGTATGTTATGGATGTGTTTGATGTTATTACATTTGATTATATATCTAAACCGATCACAGTAGAGAAGCTGGAGTCGGTTCTTCTAAAAGCCATGCGTTATCTGAATCTGATAAAGCAGGATTTCGTATTTCAGTTTCGTAAAAACCAATTCAGGGTAAGCTGTGACGATATTCTTTATTTTGAAAAGAAAGGTCGTCAGGCGGTCATTCATACAAATTCAGAAACTTACAAGACAAATATGACAACGGAGGAATTATGGAAACAGCTTGATAATAAGGTGTTTTCACATATTCATGTGTCCTACATTATTAACATAGCACATATTAAAGCTATTGATGGGGATGAGGTTGTATTGGATAATGAGGAACGCTTTTTGATTGCCCGTTCTCATAAACAGAGTTTGAAAGAAAAACACATGGAATTTATGCGAAGGATGGTGTGATTTGTGGAATATATTATTCGATTTAGTGTGAATTTATTTGATTTGGGTATATTTTGGTATTATTTAAATTCGTTGAAAAAGATGAAAAGAGTACCCAAGATTCTGTTTACAATATACCTTGTGATAATGGCAGTGGTATGGTCTATAATAAACACTCTTAATAATCCATTCTTTAACCTGATGGCTTTGATTGGTATTCTGTCAATGATAGCTATGTTTTTTGAATCTACAATATGGTCCAGAGCTGTAAATATTGTTGTTTTTGTTGGAGCCGGAATAATAGTAGAACCGGTTGGACTAATATTATTGCGTGCATTGAAATATGGTGCAATTTCGGAAGAAGATTATAAGTATTATTTTGTAGTAGTTATTTGTGCTTTTATAAGAGGAAATGTTCTGTATCTCTTGAGTAAAGCGTTATCGAAAAAGAAGGTTCGATTATCGAAGGTTCCAAAGGAAATTGTGAGAGTGTTGGCATTGACATTTGGATTTTCTATTCTTAATTGTTGCTTTGTGATTGTGCTTTCTATGGAAATAGGCAGTAGTAGAAGTCTTATAATGTGTGTCAGCATCATTATATCTATTGTTCTAACATACTATTTCATGCTGTATATGATGGAGAGATTTAATTATCTTGCAAGAAAACGACACGAAGATGAGATGTATCGTAAGGAGATGTATTACAAGGAGCAATATTATTCAGAGGTAGATAGGCGTCATGAATATGTACATAATCTGAAGCATGATATGAAAAATAAACTGATAGAATTGCATTATTTAGTAGAAAAAGGGGATATTCAGAGAGCTACCGAGCAGCTTACTGTTTATTGTGATGAATTAGAAAAGATAGATGAGAACAATTATTGTAATAATCCGATTGTGGATTCGGTTCTGCGTATTAAGTTGGGTGTTGCAAAATCAGATAAAATAAAGATAGATGCAGATATTCGTATTCCAAAGGTAATGCAGTTGGAGCATGGAGATATTGGTGTACTATATGGAAATCTTTTGGATAATGCCATTGAAGCCTGTCGAAAAGTAGAGAGTGATAAGCGTTTTATTCGGATTGAAAATAAGTTTACAGAAGGGAAATTGCTTCTGATTGTGGAGAACAGCAAAACCGGAGAAAGAAATGAGAGTTTAAAAACTACAAAACGGGACAATTACAGTCATGGTCGAGGTATACACAGTGTTCGTAAGGTTGTAGAAAAGTACAATGGAACGGTTACATTTACAGATAAGGGAGATATTTTTGAGGTGTCTGTAATCCTTTACGGTATAGAAGCAAAGAAGTAAACTGACAGAAATCGACAAAACATTACACTTAACCTGCAATCTGTTACACTTAGATAGAGTTGGGGGGATTTAGTGATATACTATGCCTACTGAAAGAAAAGGAGGCTAGGAATATTATGTCAAAAGCAAAGAAATTGTTACATAAGTTAAGTACAGGTGCATTATCTTCTGTTGCAGCATTAGCACTTATGGTAACAGCAACGAATGTAAGTACCTGTTGTTGGTTTATTCTCGGACAGGATGAATTACCGGAAAATGCAAAAAAACTTCGCAGATTTTAGGCGGTAACTGATATGAAAGCAATTACCGTACTTTCCAAAAAGATAAGTGATAAAATGGTCAGCAGGGGAATTGTGCAAAAAGAGGATGTCGCATTATATCAGTATGGTATTGAAAATGGCATTGTAGTTGCAATAAACCTCTTGGCTTCAATATTATTTGGAGTTTTAACGGGGAGACTGGGAGTAGTTCTGGTCTTCCTGTTATTTTACAGTATACTTCGTACATATAGTGGTGGAGTTCATTGTAAAAGTAAAATAGGCTGTTTTGTATTATCTATGTTGATTTTGTGTGTTCCTATATTTTCTTATGATTGGGTGAAGGAGATGATCAAATTTCCGATTTTAATGATTGTGGGGATAATTGCCATTGTGGTTATATTGATATTAAGTCCGGTTGAAAGTATCAATAAGCCATTAGATAATGAGGAACGAAAATATTATAAACGCATCAGCCATTGTATAGTGGCATTGCAGGGATGTGTCTTGGCATTTCTGTATTGTATGGACATATATGAGTATTTTTATGCTGGATATAGTAGCATAATATTGGTTGCAGTATTTATGGTTTTAGGGAAAATAAGTACAAAGCATTACATATAAGTGCTTTCTCATTACATTTATTCAAGTCTTGTAGAATTTTCTGCTATACTGTCATAGTCAGAAAGGAAGGGCTATGAATAGTGGAGAAAATTTGTATGAAATTATAGCCGGTAACATTAGGAGAGAACGTAAAAGACTGTGTATTTCACAGACAGAGCTTGCAGAAAGAGCAGATGTATCAGTGGATACGATAAAAAGTGTTGAAAATGGTAGGAGAGCAATGAGTCTTGACACATATTTAAGCATAGTCCAGGCATTAGAGACTACGCCTCTTGCTCTTATGAGCCGGGAACAACCGGAGCAGTACATAGAGCGTTTTGTATTCCTGATGAATAGGCGTAACGAAAGAGAAATTGAATTTGCTTTACATATGATAGAGCAACTGCTTAGAGGGCAGGATAACTATTTGTACGAATGAATAGTATCCTGTCCTATTTGTTTGCAAGCTGGGTGGCGATATAATCGATTAGCTCGTCTACAGTAGGGGAATCTCCTTTGCAGGGAACACTTTTCCAAAGATTTTGTACTTTGGGATCATCACTTTTTAGAGCATAGGAAATGGCTAAAGCAATTTCTTCACGGACTTCATCAACCGTAATTCCCTCTGACTTTGCTATTTTTTCCAAATTGTTCTTTATTATTTTTTCATGTGCTGAGTTCATAAACATTACCTTTCTTGTATGTGCAAGAAGTAGGACAAGACATCTTGCAACTTATTTTTCTATTCTAACAAGGGTACACTATATATGTCAAATGAGATTTGGCAATACGTTCAAGGAGGTATCATATGGAAGAATACGGAACAATCCGCATTAAGCTGGATGAGTTAATTGAAAAATCCGGTATCAGTAAAAATAAGCTGAGTCACAAAGCTGAAATGCAGCGTACACAGTTGAATAATTACTGTAATAATCAAATTACCAGATTAGACATTGATGTATTAGCCAGAATCTGTACTGTATTGAATTGTTCAATTAGTGATCTATTGGAGTTCGTACCGCCTAATGACATTGATTAAGTATATCATACAACATAAATGCGACCTTGTGAGTTTTTCTTTGCTTACGAGGTCTATTTTATTATAAACGAAAAGGTGTACAATATTCCACCGGAAATAGCTGGTAGAGTCACTCTGACAAATGCTTGTTTTGAAGTATAATTGTATCTGCTTGAGCAAATACATAGGTGCCGGAAAAGAGTGGAATGTGTACTACGATATTGTAAAAAGTGGAGAACGGATTAGAGGTTTAAGGGAAAAGTCCAACTTAACGAGACAAGAACTTGCAGAAAGAATTGGTTTGTCAGTTCAGGCTTTGAAAAAGATTGAGCTTGGGATGAATGGAACGAAGATTGATACGTTGGTAGAGATTGCAGATTTCTTTCATACATCGCTTGATTATTTGGTTTGTGGAGTTGAAAGAAATTCTAATGTGGGAGTGGATGAGCTTTGTCATGGACTTAATGAAAAGGAGTTGTTGTTTGTACGCAGGGTGGTAAAAAGTACGATTGAAAATATGGTTATATTTAGATGATATGAATTGTCGGATTGTTGAGTACAGTCCGACATTTTTTACTGTTATGTGAGGTAGAACAATTACACGGAAGGGGTAGTGTGGGTTTCTTTAGAAGGAAGGTCTTTTCAATTATACTTTGTTCAGGCTTCAAAAACGAAGCCATGAACTTTGAAAAATTGAATAGGACACGCATACATCTGATTTTATTTTCGCCTTTATCTGTAATGTTTTTAGTAGACGGATAGGGGTGGCAGAAACCCATTTCGTGCGACGAAGCTCCTCAATGCAGATTACCTCACAGATTTATTTTGTGGTTCTGGTGGTCTTGTATTGTGCCTGTGAAGGTTCTAAGCAGAGGTTTGTGCCTACCGGATTGGCAACCGGAGATAATGAGATAGAACAGCACCGGAATTTCAGCGAAACGCATTTTCCGGGAGTGGCTCCCTGTAGATTCCGTCTGGATGGGCATGAT
>JAFSCH010000020.1 GCA_017436865.1 Lachnospiraceae bacterium | reverse complement strand
GTCGGGATGATTAACACTATTTACCCCGACTGCTAGGACGCAATCCTTGTTCCAGTCGGGATGATTAGCACTATTTATCCCAACTGTTCGGTTGCAATCTTTGTTCTAGTCGGGATGGTTAATACTATTTACCCCGACCGATATAGCAAATGGTATACTTCAGTCGGGATAACTGCTAGTATTACAGTCCTTCAAGATACAAAACTTTATGAATTCATGGTACAGTAGCCGACTTAGGCGGCGTATGTTTCTATTTTTGGTCTAGAAATAGTTTTTCTCTCTGATACCCAATTTGCAATTGCCTAGAGTTTATCAAGTTTTTTACTTAGTGAAGTGTAATAATTTACTAGGTTCTTATTCACAACCTTGACTGCACTCCTTCAAAACTTGGAGCAAAGCGAATGAATATGCTGAAAATGCTTTGGAGCGGTTTGTGCTATTTCCTTGATGGAGCAAGGAGGCAGCAAGTCCTGCTTGGAGAACTGTCTGAGCACTGCGCTAGCAGGGCGAGTTTGCGCAGGACAAGACTAATCAAAGATGCCGAACGCTCCATTTAGAAAATACCAAATAAGCGGGTTTGCATTTGAGGCATATTCATTTGCTATATACAAAACCTGAAAAGGAGTGCTCACAACACTACATGTGAGCCATGCCGACCACTCACAGCAAAACTGCTCGTTGTCGCGGCGTTCGCCGTATACATCTTCGCTCGAATATGTCTGCCCGTGAGCAAGCTCCCAGTAGCCAATTCGGCTCATCTGTGCATGGCTCACTTTAACACGCAAAACCTGAATAAAACAAAGAAAAGAGAACATAAGCCTTCTCATGTTCTCTTTCGTATTCATTCTTAATATAATATTATTCTTCCATATTTTAACATAACTTGTCCATGTAGTAAATAAATCATTCATGGAATCGAACGTCAAATCTCGGCAATTACTGACACCATTTTATACACTAGTGTAAATAGAGATAGATTCACTTACAAACTCCGCTGTCCCCTTTGCGTGACTATCCATGTTCTTTTTAAACCTCTCATCTGCAACATACATCTTGCCAAGTCCAGCCAAAATCTCATTTGTACAAGTATAGTAATTTACAGTAATATAATTTTGTAGCTTTCTTACAAGCTCTTGCGCCTGTGCAGACTCTGGTTTTTCTCCGTTTTGCATGCAGAATGCAAACTCCCTAAGAACATCTTGCATACCTGCAATTAACTCATTCTGTTTATCTTTAGAATAACCTTTTGTTTTTTCTGCATATTCTGCATATGCGGCGGTATTCCCCCATTTTTCCTTTGCTTCCTCTTCATACTGTTTACGAACAGCTTCATATTCAGTATTATCAAATGCTTTCATTACATTTACTCCTTTCTGATAAACATCCAAGGCTTCTATAATTCTTTCCAATCTCTCTTTTTTCAATATTAAAAGCCTTTTTTGATCCTTTATTGCCTTTTCTTTGTTATAATCAGGAGAGGATAAGATAGTACAAATACTTTTTAATGAGAAATCAAGCTCTCTGTAAAACAGAATCTCCTGCATTCTTTCCAAAGATTTCTCGTCATAATAACGATATCCCGTTTGTTCGTCAACAATAGCCGGTTTGAGTAACTCAATTTCATCATAATAATGTAGTGTGCGCACACTCACTCCTGTAAAATCTGCAAATTCTTTAATCAGCATCTTCATTTCTTATCACCTCTCTTATACCAAGAATAAACTATAACGCAACGTCAGAGTCAATCCTTTTTTATTCTAAAACAATAATATTGCACACACTATCCTTATGACACTATTTTTCTATCTCTAGCAAATTCTCTTTAACATTCTTACAAATTTTACACATTTATTTATCTTTTAAAGCCATTTCATTCGTTGACATTAACTAAAGCTCTAACACTTACTCATCATAAAATAAGTTTATAGCCCTAACAAAAGATATGCAGTGATCGGAATTTCCTATAAAACAAAACAAGCTCACCACTCTACAATGGCAAGCCCGCTCAACATTTTCTATTTATTATACTTATTTAGAATCTCATGATTATTTTGCAAGGTTTGCAAACTGTGTATAATCCGGCAACCATGCGAGATTAACGGTACCAATGGCACCATTTCTCTGCTTAGCAATGATAATCTCAGCCACATTCTTTAGCTCTGTATCTTTATTATAGTAGTCATCTCTATAGATAAACATAACCACGTCCGCGTCCTGCTCAATCGCTCCAGATTCTCGAAGGTCAGAAAGCATCGGTCTATGGTCAGGTCTTTGCTCTACTGCTCGAGATAACTGCGATAATGAAATAACCGGTACATGAAGCTCTCTTGCCAAAGCCTTTAAACCTCGTGAAATATCCGATATTTCCTGCTGTCTGGATTCTGTTTTACCAGAACCTGTCATTAACTGCAAATAGTCGATGATAATCATCTGTAAGTCATATTCTAACTTAAACTTACGACATTTCGAACGTAACTCACCAAGACTAATACCTGGTGTATCATCGATCAACAGATTCGAACGTCCTATCACGTCTGCACTTTCAATCAAACGTTCCCATTCATCATCCTTCATATTACCCGTTCTGATAGAATGAGAATTAACCTTGGACTCAAGAGCCAGCAAACGATTAACGAGCTGCTCCTTCGACATTTCCAATGAGAATATCGCTACTGCTTTATTTGCTTTAAAAGCAACATGCTGTGCGATATTAAGAACAAACGCCGTCTTACCCATAGAAGGTCTTGCCGCTACCAAAATCAAGTCAGAAGGCTGAAATCCTGCGGTCTTATAGTCTAAGTCAAGGAATCCTGATGGAATACCTGTAACAGCACCTTTCTGCTTAGAAGCCTCTTCTATCATATTCATAGCATTCATAACAACCTGTCTGATTGGTACAAAATCACCATGATTTCTCTTTTGAGCAATCTCAAAAACCTTCTTTTCTGTTTCCTCAAGTAGAACCTCCAAAGATTCTTTTTGAGAATAACAGTTATTTGCTATATCTTCATTTACTCGTATCAACTTACGCAGCACTGATTTTTCAGCTACAATTCCTGCATAATACTTAATATTTGCAGATGTAGGAACCGTTGTAATAATATCTCTGATATACTCCAGACTATAAATTTCAGGCGGTACACCCTTTTCTTTAAGTCTATCCTGTAATGTAATTAGATCAACCGGTTTCCCTTCATCATTTAGTTCTACCATCGTATCAAAAAGGATTCCATACTGTTTTCCATAAAAATCATCCGAATTAATCTGCTCACTTGCAATGGTAATTGCCTCTTTGTCCATTAACATCGCACCAATAACAGACTGTTCTGCCTCAATACTATGGGGTAAAACCCTTTTTAATATCGCCTCATCCATCTCAGGCATAAAAAACCTCCACTAAGTATATAACATACAAGCCTATGCTAAGCTAACATAGACTTGTCAAAAACTTTTTATAACAATTTTGTTTAAGCTTCTTCCACTTTTACTCGAAGCTTTGCAGTTACCTTTGGATGAAGCTTTACTGTTACTTCATGTGTACCAACTGATTTAATTGCATCCTGCATCTGAATCTTCTTTTTATCAATTTCCTTGCCATACTGATCAGCAACAGCTTTTGCAATTTCCTTAGAAGAAATAGATCCAAAGGTCTTTCCACCTTCACCAGATTTGATACTTACCTTAACTAGCATTTCTTCTACTTCTTTTCCAAGAGCAATTGCTGCTTCATGCTGTTCCTTAGCAATCTTTTCTTCATTTGCCTTTTGAAGCTTTAAATTGTTCATATTTGTACTAGTTGCCTCAACACCAAGCTTCTTCTTTAAAATGCAATTTCTTGCATATCCTTCACTTACATCTACTAAATCGCCTTTTTTTCCTACGGATTTAACATCCTCTAATAAAATAACCTTCATTATATTGCACCTTCTTCTAGCATATTATTTATTGTATCTTTGATAATAGAAATTGCTTCTTGCTCTGAAATCCCTTCAATCTGCGCACCTGCAATATTCATATGTCCACCACCACCAAGACGTTCCATAATGATTTGCACATTAACCTCATCAATTGATCTTGCAGAAAAATAAATTCTATTCTGATAGCTTGTTATCACAAAGCTTGCTTTAATTCCATTAATATTTAGCAGTTCATTCGCAGCTTGCGCACCTACCACCGTAGGACTTTCCAACTCTTCCGACGGACAAGTCGAAATAGCATATGCATTCTTATAAATCTCTGCATTTCTAACCGCTTCCGCCTTAGCCTTATATTCTTTGGCATCATCACGAAGCATTTTACGAACTCTCGTTACATCCGCACCACAACGTCTTAAATACGCTGCCGCTTCAAAAGTTCTTACACCTGTCTTTGCCGTAAAATTATTCGTGTCAATAATAATGCCTGAGTAGAGACAATCCGCCTCATTAGACTTTACTTTAACCTCTTCCTCAACATATTGCAGAATCTCTGCAACCATTTCACAGGAACTAGATGCATATGGCTCTACATAAGAAAGCGTTGCATTCTCAATTACCTCTGAACTCTGTCTGTGATGATCAAGTACCACAACCGTTTTGCAGATTTTGATTAATTCAGGACACTCTGTGATACTTGGCCTGTTAACATCCACAACAACCAAAACAGTATTATTACCCGCAAGTTCTATCGCCTCAGTGCCATTAATAATAAAATCTTCATCATAAATACTTCTATCATTAAATAACTCAACCAAAGGCTTAATAGACGTTGTCATTTCATTTAAAACAATATGTGCTTTTCTGCCCAATGCTCTAGCAATACATGCTATACCAACAGCAGAGCCAAAACAGTCCATATCTCCAAGACGGTGTCCCATGATAATTACGCGATCCTTACTGGTAATAATTTCCTGTAATGCATGTGCTTTTACCCGCGCTTTTACTCGTGTATTCTTATCTACCTGCTGGCTCTTTCCACCGTAATACACAATAGATTGCGGTGTCTTAATAACCGCCTGATCTCCGCCACGTCCTAATGCAAGATCAATGGCAGTTCTTGCAAACTCACAATTCTGTGCATAAGTAGGTGCATCATGCCCCATACCAATACTCACCGTTACCGCCATCTCATTACCAATATTTACAGTCTTTACATCCTCTAACAAGTCAAAGCGGCTTTCCTTTAGCGCCAAAAGAGACTGCTTACGCATAACGACAATATACTTATCCTTCTCCAGCTTTCTAACAATTCCATCTAGCGAAGAAATATACTTATTTATTTTACGGTCAATCAAAGCCGTAAGCAATGAACGTCTAACCTCTTCCACACTGGTAAGTGCCTCATCATAATTATCCAAATAGATATAGCCTACAACCAAACTTTGCGAATCATTTTCTCTTATTGCTGCTTTTAATGCCGTTTCATCAAACAGATAGCCCGCAATCAAATACCCTTCAACATCATCATTTTGTATAACATCACTATTATCTAGAACCTGCTGAATGGAAATTTTCTTGAACTTTACCATATATTCACGTTGTTCAAATTCCAATTCAAATTGTACCTCTTGATCAAATTGAAGTTTTTCCCTCGTAATAGACGGGAACAGTGTCGTAATTGATTTACGATATCCCTTTTCTTTATGAACTACATTTTCAAACGCAATATTGGTCCATATAATCTTACCGGTTTCATCCATCAAAACATGAGGCAGTTCCAAATCACGTAACAGTCTTCTTTGAATCTGGCCGTATTGAGTGGCAAAACTGATAAATTCATTCATTATGATAGGCTTATTATGGTACAACAATATTAACATTGCTGTAAAGTACACTACTAAAAAGAAACTTACAATTATCCCTGAATGAACGTCTAAAAAATATATTCCTATATTCACGCCTGCAAGCACAATACCAAGAATAATGGCCGTCTGCAAGTATGCTTTTAATCTTCCCTTTAACTTAATTCTTTGCTTCATGTCTAATTCCCTCTTAAGATGCATGTAATTATTCAGTACCTTCATAATTACGTGGTATCAAAGATACCATGCATAAATCCATCCTAAATTTGCTTCAGCTGATTTGCTGTGGCTGAATTGCCATGGCTAAATTGCCATGCAATTGGATTTTTGCTTAATAACGATACCTTTTCTCACGGAATCCGCAGTAAATGCGTATTCCTGCTGAATAATTACAGATATTTGAATAATCACGAAAATAGATACAATCACACAAATTAAGTATACCATTAATCACTGTAAAGCGCCATAGCTTATTTTTCAAACTCTGCATAGATGCCCACAATCTGTTTTAATATCTCTACAACCTTTTCCATATCCTCTATACAAGCAAACTCATTTCTTCCATGGTGTCCCTCTGAACCAGTACAAAGATTTGGACATAACAAGCCATCAAAAGAAAGTCTTGCACCATCTGTACCGCCTCTGATTGGTGATACTTTTGGTGTTACACCTACATTTAGCATGGCCTCCTTTGCATTTTCAACTAGATGCATTTCCTTTTCGATCATTTCTTTCATATTCTGGTAAGAGTCCTTAATCTCAACCTTAAACACTTCTTCTCCATACTTCTCATTCATTTCCTTCACAATCTGCAAGAAATAAGCCTTACGTTTTTCAAAAATTGCTCTGTCATGATCACGAATAATAAAATCAGCTATCGCCTCTTCTACTGTACCCTTAATATCTGTAATATGGTAAAAACCTTCATATCCTTCTGTACATTCCGGACATTCTTCCTTAGGAAGATTCTCAGCAAACTCTGCTACCAGCTTAATTGCATTCTTTAAGATATTCTTAGCATAGCCCGGATGCACACTCTTTCCACGCACGATCAGTCTTGCACCTGCCGCATGGAAACACTCATAACTCATATCACCAAGTTCACCGCCATCTACGGTATACGCATAATCAGCACCAAATCCTTTAATATCAAAAAATTCTACGCCATTTCCTACTTCCTCATCTGGAGTAAAACCAATACAAATCTTTCCATGTTTTAGCTCTGGATGTGTCAAAAAGTACTCTGCCATAGTCATAATCTCAGCTACACCAGCCTTATCATCTCCACCAAGAAGAGTCGTTCCATCTGTTACAATTACAGACTTACCAACACAATCTTTTAGCATTGGGAACTCTGCAACACGAGTCACAATATTCAACTCCTCATTCAACACAATATCCTGACCATCATAATTCTCAATTATTCTTGGTTTAACATTTTCACCACTCACAGCATCGGAAGTATCCATATGAGCAATAAAACCAATTGCTGGAACTTCTTTCTCCTGATTAGAAGGGATTACCGCATACACATAACTATGCAACTCATCATAACGCACATTAGAAGCACCCATATCCACTAATTCCTGATACAACAGCTTCGCTAAATTTCTCTGCTTCTCTGTTGATGGCACATGATCCGAAAACTCCTCTCTTGACTGTGTATCAATCTTAACATATCGTAAAAAATTCTCTGTAACCTTTGATAAATTCATTTTCAAAACCTCCTACTATTTATTCCATGCTATATATTATACCTCTAAATATTTGTTTTTTCTTTACCTATCTTTATCAAAATAATAATTCCTAATACCCAAAACCTAATATTCTTTTACGACATCCACAATAAATGCGTACGCCTGTTGTATAGTTACTATTATACATAAACATTAATCTTTATGTAAACCTAGATACAAAACAAAAAGACCAACTACCCTCTCAGATAATTGGTCTATATTTTACAAATTTATTTGCTTACACAAATCCTATAGATTAGTCGATTGTGTATGGCATAAGAGCTACGTGACGTGCTCTCTTAATAGCTACTGTAAGAGCTCTCTGATGCTTTGCACAGTTTCCTGTGATTCTTCTAGGAAGAATCTTTCCTCTTTCAGAAACGTATCTCTTTAACTTAGCTGTATCTTTGTAATCAATTACATTGTCCTTGCCACAGAAAACACAAACTTTTTTTCTTCTACGGATTCCGCCTCTTCTCATCTTTGGAGAATCAGCTTTTTCAGTCTTATTAAAAGCCATGGTATTAGCCTCCTATCTTCATAATACGGATTTATCTAAATCCTTAGTTAAACGGTAATTCTTCATCAATTCCATCAGGAATATTCATGAAACCATCTCCCGCTGCCATTGGAGCAGCTGAGAAGTTGTTTGCAGGTGCACTATAATTATCGGATGAACCGCTATTACTATTCTTGCTCTCTGCAAATTCCTGTTCTTCAACAACAACATCAGTGGTATAAACTTTTACACCATCCTTATTGGTATAACTACCTGTCTGGATACGGCCTGTAACAGCAATCTTTGTACCCTTACGGAAATATCTCTCCGCAAATTCACCTGCTTTGCCAAAAGCAACACAGGAAATAAAATCTGCTGTATTCTCATCACCGTTACGGTTGAATCTTCTATCTACCGCAAGTGTATATCTTGCAATTGCCATCTGGTTCTCACCCTGTGTATATCTCACCTCAGGATCTCTCGTTAAACGCCCCATTAAAATTGCTTTATTCATAGTAAGTTCTCCCACTCGTCTGCGACTCTACGCAGTACGTTCTCTATTTCTCGTCCTGTCTAACGACTAAATATCTAACAACGTTTTCCATAAGACGAATTCTAGACTCGATCTCAGCTGGAACTGTTGCTTCACCTTCGAACTGAATGAAATAATAGAAAGCTTCTCTCATCTTCTGAACTTCGTAAGCTAATCTCTTCTTGCCCCACTCATCTACGTTAGTAATTGTACCACCATGCTTTGTGATGATTCTCTGTACCTTCTCGAATGCAGCTGCTCTTTCATCGTCTTCGATCTTAGCGCTAATCACAACGGCTAATTCATATTTGTTCATCTTGTTACCTCCTTTTGGTCTCTGGCCTCTTTTCACAAAGAAGCAAGGATTAATATATCACGAAAACAAATGATATCATATATCACCTCTGTTTTCAAGCTTTTTTGCGTAAATCCTTCGTGTTTTTTTCTACAAGCTTACGCGCAATCATAATTTGATGTTCGCAACCTTGACACTTTAAACGAAAATCCGCACCCACACGCAAAATCTCCCATTCGTGGCTTCCACAAGGATGTTGCTTTTTTAACTTCACAACATCTCCAACCTCATATTCGAATGTCATATCAACCAAACCTTTCTCTTATTCCTATACGACTTAAGTCCTATTTTCTAACCACACGTTCAAAATCCTTATTCATCTATTCTAATCTTTGAAAATACTTCTCCAATGCTTTCTGCGATCACCAAATCTGCCATATGATCTCTCGGTGTTGGTGTTTTATTAATCAGTACCAGTCTGTTGCCACGATAATAATCAATCAACCCTGCTGCCGGATAAACTGCAAGAGAAGTTCCACCAATAATCAGCATATCAGCCTCCTGAATCGCTCTTATAGAATCCTGCATTGTCTGCTGGTCGAGTCCTTCCTCATATAAAACCACATCCGGCTTCACTCTTCCACCACATTCACATAACGGCACATTAACCGAGTCTAGAATAAACTGTGCATCATAAAACTTCCCACATCTCTCACAATAATTGCGAAGAACACTTCCATGAAGTTCTAATACACGCTTACTTCCACCAGCCTGATGCAAGCCGTCAATATTCTGAGTAATAACCGCTGTAAGCTTCCCTGCCTTTTCTAGTTCTGCTAATGCAATATGTGCCTTATTAGGTTTCGCCCCCAAACATAACATTTTATCCCGATAAAACTTGAAAAATTCCTTTGTTTTACTTACATAAAAACTATGACTTAAGATAGTCTCTGGGGGATAGTCATACTTCTGATGATACAGACCGTCTACACTTCGGAAATCAGGAATGCCACTCTCCGTCGAAACACCCGCTCCGCCAAAAAAGACGATACGCTTACTCTCATCTATCATTTGCTGTAACTTTTCTAATTCCATCATTCAAACACCACGCTCTCCTCATACGAAATATCAAACTTTATCAAGCTACTTTTCAAAATCCATATATCTATTCTGCAAAATTTACCATGTCTTATAAGAAATATTTAAGTCTACGTTTCCCTTAATTCCAGCTACAGAACCTTTTTCAGAGTATTGCCATACACTGACTTCATAAGGCATGTACATATAATCATCATAAAAAGCATACCATTTCTCATACGCCTCCAACCTTGGCATATCAAGCATCTGTGTAAAACATCTGACATTTCCATAAATCATTGGTGTATAACCTGCTGACCGTATCGTATCACAAAAAGCAATACAAATATCTGTACGCAACTCTTTCGAAAGTTCATTTGCTCTGCCACGATCCCCCACTATCATCTCTACATCAAATACTACGGGATAGGTTACATCATATCCCTTCATATTCTCAATAACATAGTTAGCTTCTTCAATCGCTTCCTCTACGGTAATCGCCTGAGTAAAAAAATACACGCCTGTTTCCACTCCAGCTGCACTAGCATCACGCATATTTTGGTCATAATACTCATCTAACACAATCTCACCCGAACCATAGCCGCGAAGTCCTAAACGTACAAATGCATATTCTACGCCATCTTCCTTTACCTTTTCCCATTCAATATTTCCTTGATATTTGGAAACATCAATGCCCTTGTGAGAAGTCACTACTCCATTCTCCACATACTCCATCTCTCCTGCTTCATTCTCTCTAAAGTTCTCAACCTTTAAACTATGTTTTTTCACATTATCAAGAACCGGTGCAAAAACATAATTTTCTCCATCATGATAAATCAGATTGTCCACAAAAAACTGACGAAGCATTTTTAACGGCGTTCCATCCTTAGCCGTTACTAACTCCTTAATCTTCTCCTTTATGGCCTCTTCAACTTCTATTTCCTTATCTGCAAGCATTTGTGCCATTTTTTCATCGGTTATCGCACTCTCATCTCGAAAAATACCCTCCTGCGTTTCACGAAGTACCGCATTTTCACTCATCACCGCTTTTACTTCCTGACGCTCTCTATAATACAATGCACCAAATACACCGGTTGACACTAACGACACCGATGTAATTGCTGCCAAAATAATATTTAATACAATACCTGTACTCTGTCTTCTCCCCTTCATCGTTCACCTTCATACCCTTCTATATAAAAATAGTGTCTTCGACACTTCAGCTCCCCTGCCCCTCAATCTTTGAGGGGTAGGTTTTTCTTTTGCCTTTTTTGTTCTATAATTATTTCATGAACATACTACAAGAAATATTCAAAGATAATTACGAACAAATGATT
>JAFSCH010000019.1 GCA_017436865.1 Lachnospiraceae bacterium | reverse complement strand
TAACCGGTCTTCTTTTTTCTATGAATAAAGTGATGTTCTAATAGAAAAAGCATGATTTCTTAATTTTAAAGTGCTGTTATCATGTCAATGAGCTTAGTAATAAATTGATGTTATGTTTGGCTGTAAAGTGCTGTTTTACACACATAACTCATAACCGAACCACCCTTTCTCCGTGTATTTCCATTCTTTGATTCTGTTATAGGAAATATAGGACATTCCCGGCTTGTTATTGTCATTCCATATACCTCTTGCGCTTACAACATACATCTCTGTTCCGTCAAAAATAAATTTCATTCTCCCTATGCCGCCATCATCATGTATCTCGTAAATTACAACAGAACCACTTTTCCCATCCGTACACTCTTCAAGAAACCGATCCACACTTTCATAATTTTCCATATTGGAGTATGTTACCAAAGTGGAAACCGGACATCCCGTTTCCATTAACCTTTTCTGCATTTCCAGAACCGTTTCATCATTCAGAACCACATTGGATGCTGTCCCTTTATCTGCATCCTTATAAATGTCAAAAATAAGTTCCATCATTTTTTTGTAGTCATTCGCAGCTTCTTTTTCCTCCTGTTCATCCACTGGAAGTCCATAGCCCTTTTCCCACTGCTCTGCAGCTTCTTCCTCAGCGCTTTTTGTTTCCTCCGTGGAAGATACTTCTTCCGTATCTTCCACAAGAGTTTCACCCACAACACTCTTTTCTTTTCCGCAGGCACATACGAAACACCCAATCAGAAATACCATAATCAGTAGAATACTTTTTTTCCTTAATACCATAAAATCATCCTTTCGTTCTTGCTATCGGCGGCAGTTCCAATTCTATTTGCTCTATGGAATTAGAAAGATATCTGAACGTTCCATCTTCAAATGGTTGGACAACAACCGTGTTTCTAAAAGCGAGATCGGAATTATAATCCGGCCATACTCCATCAACAATAAGCGTAATTGTTCCATCCGCATTTTCTGTATAATCAACCACCTCTCCAAAGGGCGGATATGGGCTGGCATAAATCATTTCATATTCATAACTGTTGCTGCCCTCATCATATCCACAATGCTCTCTTAACTGATCCACCGATACGGGAAAATAGGTGGTCATAATCTTTTCAAATTCCTCTCCCGAAATTTTCCAATCTTCCGTTTTCAAATTTTCGCCTGTATAAATCCGATAAATATCTTCATACATACAAGGCATCAGTATGTCCTCCACATTATTACTGTCCCAGTTTGTGACAAGCACGTTGTAATTCACATAGCTTAGTCCCGATATGTATTTTTCCGTCAATTTCCGGCAGTCTTCCGGAAGCGGTTCTATTCTCCAATACTGTCTCAAACTTGCATGTGCAATCACATATTCATATGCATAGATAAAATACCCTTTTTCAGTAAGTTTGATTTCAGCCACATTACTTACCGAAGTTCCCTGTATTTCAGGCACTCCACCTTCCTTCCAACGAACTCCTATATAATAAGTCTGCAACTTACCTTTCCGATAAATAAAGGTAACTGCTCCAATCAGCCCATCTCTATGCACTTCGAATACCGTAACCATCGAGTCCCGTCCATCCAAGTAATCTGCATAGAATGCTTCGATTGCTTCAGGATTTTGCATAGCAGTATCTTCTTCAACACTTACCAGACCTCTTTTTCCCAAGGCTTCCACTACGGCCTTTCTCTGTTCGCCAGAAAACTCACTGATACCGGAAGAATAGTTTGCTGCATCTGCAATTACGAAATCCTTATATATTTCGCTGACTGATTCGGCTGCTGACAACACCTTACTTTGTAATTGCTCCTTTTCCTCATCTGAAATAAGGCAATCACTGGATTGTGGAATGAACCAATATGCTGACTCTGTAGAAGTTTCCGCATCTGCTTCTGTTGTTGCTTCACTGTTTTCGATTTCTACAGGTGGCTCCCATACTTCTTCCGCCACTTTTCGTTCCTCTGTATGCAGTTTTCCCCAACAGATCACCCCGGCTATAACAGCAAACAACAATATCAAAATTGGTAGTCCACACTTTTTAAGCAACCATTTCACATCTTCCATCATTCGCCTCCATATATTTCTTCCCATTCTTCGGCTGTCAAACGAGGGGTATGCCATGTTTCCCTGTAATTGTCCTCAGACGGTATAATTCGGTTAGACACATACTGTACGCCTCCATTCTCCAAAGGACGAACCACAACCTCGTGGTCATATACCTTGGAATCACCCGCATAAGGAAACACCACGTTGGCGGTCAGCGTAAGTGTTCCATCGCTGTTTTCTGTAAATCCGACTACCTCTGAATATGGGTATTCCGGATACTCTACTTCCTCAAATCCTCTCGGTTTATATTCATAGGTTTCATCCTCTGCATAATAGATGGTTTTGGACTGTAATGTTTCACTATCAATATTGAAATATGCCATGATGACGCTTTCAAAGTCATCCTTGGGAATTCGATAAACAGCACCAACTCCCAAATTGTCATCTGCAACATAAGGGGTGTATGTCCCATTTATTTTTTGATAAAGAAGATCATACATATCATAGAAATTCAAATCCCCAAAATCATCCTCGCTCCAATCTACAATGAACATATTATTCTGTTCAAAGCCGATTGGAAGAAGATACTTCCGACTCAACTCTCTGTATGTTTCATCCAATGGCTGTACCCGTAATGCGGTATGCTCCTCCGCTCCGCTCAATGTCAGTACATATAATTCTTCCGAAAACCAAACTCCTGAAAACATAAGATAACCGTCTTCTGTATAATTCCAGTACTCCGCCTGATAACTTCCTGTCACCTCTCGTTTCATGTTTCCGTTTTCGTACTTATAATAGCTTCTGACCACATCCACATTTCCGTCTTTTGTTTCCAAATCGTATTTTACAAATCCGCCCAAGTAACTGACCTCAATAATTGTTATTTCAGCCTCTTCCTGCGTATCCACCATTTCACAGAACCACTCTACCTGCTCTGCCTCAGTCATATCAATTTGATTTCTGCTGTCAACTGCCGGATACCCATTTTCTCCAAGCCGATTTACAATGCTACGAATCATTTCCAGATCAGCTATTTTATTTTCCTCTGCTGCCTTTTCATAAAGTTCCAGACAACATTCAATCATCTTTTCGGTTTCTTCTTCATCCTTTTGTCCCGGTAGCTGCACCTCGCTTATCGTTTCAACAACCGCTGTTTCCTCTTGGGGTGTATCACTACACCCCGAAACACTTACTATCAACATGAAACTAATTGCGGCTAAACCACTCTTCCAGAACCAAGCTGTCTTTTTTAACAACATATCCGCTGCCTCCTCTTCCTTTTACATCTTCCACCATACTGATAATCAATATAGGACGTTCCACTGTTTCTTCTGCTGTAAAAACTGCAAACCAACCTAATTCAGTACCAGAAGTATCATCTTTTGATGCCTTGATTTCTGCTGTACCCGTTTTCCCTGCCAGAACTATGTCATCCCGATGGGCTGCGTACCCTGTTCCATGAGAATCGTTTACAACCTTTTTCGTTCCCTCCAATACCCGACTTGCGGTTTCACTGGAAAACGCTCCTGATATCCAATACTCTGCAGATACCTCGTTCTGATAGACCAGATAAGGTTTTATGATGTTACCCTCATTACAGAAAGCAGAATAGATACATGCCAAATGTAATGGATTCACTAAAACCTGTCCCTGACCGTAACCGCTGTCTGCCAACTGTATTTCTGTTTCAATACTTTCTGAATTGGAATACTGCGACTTTGCCATTTTAATCTCAAATGGCAGCTCCGCATGAAAGCCAAGCTGTGTCAGGGAACTTTCCATTTCCTCATAACCAATTTTTAATGCTGCCTTTGCAAAATAAATATTATCGTAATAAATCAAAGCGTTCTCTAAAATAACTGGTTCATATGCATGAAGGGTAGTAACATAATAAGACCCCCACGATGCATCTTTTTGCCA
This sequence comes from Lachnospiraceae bacterium, assembly GCA_017436865.1. Taxonomy (GTDB): domain Bacteria; phylum Bacillota; class Clostridia; order Lachnospirales; family Lachnospiraceae; genus COE1. The sequence continues at coordinate 5,081 of JAFSCH010000019.1, read as the reverse complement.
GCTTAATCCTACATTTCCATAATCTTCATTTGGATCGATTGCTCCTGATTCCAAACCGACCGCAGCCGTAACTGGCTTGAATGTCGAACCAGGACACCAGACTTGCCGGAACCGATTATACATAGGCTTATCCTCGTCATCATTCAATGCTGTCCACTGCTCACTGGACAATCCCATGATAAAATCATTATTGTCATAAGATGGTGTACTGACCAAAGCCAGTACTTCTCCGGTATATGGATTCATGGCTACAGAGCAGCTCTTGTCTTCCTGAAACTGCTCATATAAGGCAATCTGCAAACTGGCATCGATCGTCAGCTTAATGTCCTGACCGTGCTGCACTAAAATACAAGCAAGTTCTTCTTTCTCTTTGCCTTCCGAATTCACAATGTATATCCTGCAGCCGTTTTGCCCTTTCAGTTCCTTTTCAAACAGACCTTCCATTCCGCTTCTGCCAATCACACTGTTAGCTGTATATCCCTCTCCTGCATGTTCTTCTAAATCCTCTGCAGTAACGCTTTGTACATACCCTACCAAATATGCAGCCGCTTCACCTAAAGGATACTCACGAACTTCAACGTCAGATATCATTACTCCGGGAATTGCCAGCAAACTTTCGTGCCTTTCTTTCTCCTTCAATACCTCTTCATCCGGTTCTACTTTTAGTAGTTCGATTTCTTCCACTCTCGGAATCGTTTTTATAGGAACAAAAGAATCATCCTTTACCCACTTTGCAGACAGTTTCTTTTCTATCGCTTCCGGTGTGATTTCCAATAGTTCTGCAATCTGTGCGATTGCTTCCTCTCTGTTTTCCAACTTGCCCGGAACGATTCCAACCGAAGATGCTGTACCTTTTCCTGCAAGGACACGTCCGTTCCTATCCAGAATTTCTCCTCGTTCTGCCTGTGTAGTGGAAACTCTTACTTTATCTGTAGAAGTTAGATTCGGAAAAATCATGGAATCATCCCAAACCAACTGATATCCTTCTTCGTCCTTTAGGAAAAGTGTTTCATTCTCAAAGCTGATAGTTCCTGCAACTGTATCGAAAGAAGTCTGGTAGGTTACCGTCATTTGCTCCTCGTCATATGCAATAATCTGGACAGCCATATTCTGGACTTCTATACCTTCATAAATAGCTGAATTTCGAGTTACAAAATCCTCCTGACTGACATTTCCCGATGCCTCAATATGTAGCATCGCATACATTTCTTCATACTCCTGTTTTGGAATATGATCCATGTACTCCAGGCATTTTCCTTTGTTACCAACATTCCTGCCACACATACTGCAGAAATTACCGCAGCTATTCCTATAACAGCAATCGCAATCCATAGGAGCCTGCTTCTTGTTTTCTTTCGCTTGTTTCTGCTTTTTCCTTTCTTCATATTGACCTCCATTCATTTTGCTTTGCTGATATGGTCATATTCTATTTTCAATGTACACTATATCCTCAAAATATTACATTCGTAAGATTTTGAAGTAAAAAAATTTCTCTTTGATGGGTATATCGTACTATACATTCCTCCTTCCTTTTTATTACATGCGTAAGATTTCGCAACAAAAAAATATCGTCCGAACTCCTGCTGCACTTGTGTAAATATTACATCAGTAAGATTTAGAAGTCAAGTTATCTTTATATAAAAAGGCTTCTGCCGGGAAGTATCATACATTTTCGCAAAAGTGATACCTTTTAGCAAAAGCCTATTATTCAGCAGAGTCTCAAAACACCCCACTGTTTTAATATTCAAATGTTTCATTCAAAAGACCAGAAAACACACGTCCATTATCTTTCTTTATTATCCCACAAACCGCAGAAAATCAAGGTTTCCTCGAAAGCAGACAAACGGTTTCAATATTCCTCTGAACTTTGATTTTATACTGCATAGCGAAAGTATGCAATAGATTTTCAAAGTGGGGTAACGGTTTTATCCCCATACTCTAGCAATCCACCCTTAAATTCTATACATAAGGATCATTCAATATTTCCCTACCTTCATTTTCATTCTGCAGTAAATCTTTTAAATAGACTTCTAACTCTTCAAAACTCATTCCTCTTTTAAATCCTCTATTTCCATGAATCCAGCGATTCATTTGAGTGTTGTCAAACAGCAATTCACATGTTCTTCTAGGAAATTTTCCTAATGCAGAATCAAAAAAATTATCAAATACAGAATAATGATGCGTATGTATAAAATCCTCCCAAGACTTAATCACATCTTCTTCTGGACGAATATCAATAATTTCTATTTCTTCTAAGTTTCTATCTTCTACTGCTCCCCATGCTTGCTTTAACATATCTATAGCCGCCTGATCACTTTTTGGTGCACTATATCCAAAAATCGTGAGTCTGTATGCCATCTGCAAATACTGCTCTAATTGTGTCCAGCTCATAGAAATATATGGATTCAAATTATAATTCTTCTCCTTAATAGGATATAGTAACGGAACTTTCTTTAACATCTCTCCGCAGCGAGAACAACGAGCATAAGGACTTCCTAATACCATATCTTTCTCACATGTTGCAATAGCAACATTCCCATGCAAGAATGCCATCTGTGGTAAGTTATTAGTTATTCTTGTACATCTTGTATACGCTTCAACTAACAAAGGATCCCAATTAAAAGTTGCAACCAAATCTTTTTTGGTAAGACTAAGTAATAAGTAATCATAAATTGTAGGTGCATCCGGCAATTCAAATTCACAGAAATATTTTTCTATGGCATCTTCTAGCTGAATACGCTGTAATTCACAATCATTTCTTTCATACATTTCCATGTAAATATCTTCAAGATTGTCACTTGTAGTCTGTAAATTAATGCTTGATATAACCGGTCGCATCCCAAGCTTATCAATAAAGCCTTTCATTGCAGATATCTTTTTCCCATTTTTATCGCCATTTGGTATGGTGGCTACACTAGCTCCCGCCCCCAGCAAAACAACATGAGGACTGTTCTTACAATTTCTCTCAAATTGATATATTTGCTCTTCAAAGTTATCTTCCAAACCCATTTTATATTCTTCAAACATTGCATCCAATTCCTTTTGGCTTATTGGTTCTCCATTATTACCTATACAAGGATTATATAAAACCGCTTCATCATCCACTTTAATGACACCATCACATACGCTGCCCATAACTGCAAGTGTTTCTGCAAAAGCAACCATTCCTTCTCCATTCAGTAATGGGCTGCCCACCCTACAGTCTCTACATATTGCATTTTCTAACAATTCTTTCTTATCGCTTTCCTCTATATCTTTCCACTTCTTACCCTCAAATCTTTCCATAACACTCTTCCTACTTTTTTTAGTTTGCAATTAAGTAATCATTTTCTCATATTCCAACGATTTAAAACCACTTTTGCGAAAAAGTATCCTTTCGCCAAAATGTATATCTCCCGTTCCCCAAAGCCTATCCCCTGGGGTAAACCTCCACTTATATCATCACTCTGCGGAAACAGAAACACACATCTATTTTTCTTCCAAAATCGCAGAAACCTTTGATTTATTGGGCTTTTCTCGACAGAAGGCAGACTGTTTCAACATGCACGGTTCCTGGGAATTGGTCAACTGCAGTAACTCTTTCCATTCGATATCTGTTATCCAACAATACTTCCAAATCTCTTGCAAGACTTGTCGGTTTACAGCTGATATATACAATTCTATCTACATTATAATCAATAATTTTCTGTAATGCCTTTGGATGAATACCATCTCGTGGAGGGTCTAATACGATAAAGTCCGGTTTCTCTTTGATATCATCTATTACTTTTAAGACATCACCTGCAATAAATTCACAATTGGTTAAACCGTTAAGCTTTGCGTTCTCCTTAGCAGCCTCTACGGCTTCTTCTACTATTTCCACCCCAATCACCTTACCGCAAACTGGTGCTAAAAGCTGTGCGATGGTTCCTGTTCCACTATACAAATCGAATACCGTCTTATCATTCTTACCTGAACCAGAAATATCGCCAAGATATTCTCTTGCTGTTTCATATAAGACCTCTGCACCTAATGTGTTGGTCTGGAAGAACGAAAACTGTGATATCTTAAATTTCAGATTCAACAATTCTTCATAGAAAAAATCTTGTCCATACAATACAACTGTCTCATCACTTTGTACAATATCAGCCACTGAATCATTCTTTGTATGAAGTATACCTGTTATTTTACCTTGTAATCCCAAATTCAACAACTTCTCTACTAATGGCTGTAAGTCATATTCTTCTTGTGTTGTTGTAACAAGGGCAATTAAGATTTCTCCCGTCTTCTGCGCTTTTCTTACTAACAAATGACGTAAATATCCTTCATGACGTAATCTGTGAAAATATGTAGTCTTTTTCTCAGCAAAATGATCTAATACACATGCTAAGATTTTCTGATAATCTTCGTCTACAATCTGGCACTCTCTTACAGATACAATATCATAGAAACTTCCACGTTTATGCATTCCAAGTGCAAGTGGTCCATCCTTCACTTCGTCTCCAAAAGAGAATTCCATCTTATTACGATACCCATGCTGAACAGGGCTCGCCTTAATACCTTCATAAATGTTATCGATATATGTCTCCACATCTCCTTCTGTACCATTTAATAACATTTGCTTTTCAAATGCAGGAGTTAATAATTTACGAACTTGATTCTTTTTAATCTGTAATTGTTCTTCGTATGGAAGATTCTGATAATTACATCCTCCACACTCACCAAAATGAGGACATGTACTATCTATTTCATAAGATGCCTTTTCCAGAACTTCTACCAATCGTCCTTCTACTTTTCCCTTACGCTTCTTATTCACTAAGAAGGACACCTTCTGTCCTGGTATCACATTCTTAACAACAGCTATTTCATCTTCACATCTTACAATTCCTTTATTGGGAAAATCTAGACGTTCTACATATCCTTCATAAATCTGTCCTTTTTTCATTACTACCTCCTAAACAGTAAAAAAGTGATTGCCCAGCGGCAATCACTCAAAGAATTTACTTCGTAAATTCTTTATTAACTACCACTACGTTACAGCATTTTCCTATTACTTAAAAATAGTGCGTGCCAGCGCACGCACTTTGGCAAGAATTTCTGTC
>JAFSCH010000018.1 GCA_017436865.1 Lachnospiraceae bacterium | reverse complement strand
CTTGACATGGCATAAATCTCCTTAGGTAATTTGTTTTAGCGATTCAATTATACCAAAAAGTCAAGATTTATGCCTTTTTTATTGGCTACAATATAGAGTTTTCAAGGTTCAATACACCTTTTGGGTGTGGGAAGTTTAAGAAATTAATTAAAAAGTGTTGCATTTAGTCCTAAAACGTTGTATTAACAATAGTATTTTACTCATACAAATATAGCTAATGTGTAATATATATACTATTCGTTAAACAAGCCTTTTGCGAATAAAGCTTTTTTGTTATTTAATCAGCACTTTCCAAAACTTAATGCAACACCAAACTTCTTTGACAAATACAAAAAGGAAATGGATTATGATGCCTCCATAATTCATTTCCTTTCATTTTATAGCTTATTCAATTTTATTTATCATGAATCTCGCTGTGTAATTCCTGTAAGGACTTTAATTCACTACCTTCATGTGATTTCACATAAGCAATACCTTCCACCGTTGCCTTTGCTGCAGCAACGGTTGTAATATAAGGAGTTTTTGCCTTAATGGCAGCCTTTCTCAAATAACCGTCGTCTGTTACGCTGTCTTTGTCAACCGGTGTATTTACAATTAACTGAACCTCACCGTTAGTAATCATATCCGCAACATTCGGACGTCCTTCGCAAAGCTTCTTAACCCTTGTTGCTTCAATACCTTCAGATGTAATCAAATCATAAGTACCTGCAGTCGCAACAATGTTAAATCCTATTTCCTTAAATGCTTTTGCTACTTCTACTACTTCCTGTTTATCCTTATTATTAACAGAGATAAGAACAGTTCCTTCTACTGGAAGCTTAGAACCGCTTCCTTCCTGAGCCTTAAAGAACGCTTCACCATAAGAATGAGATAAACCAAGTACCTCACCGGTAGAACGCATTTCCGGCCCTAATACAGGGTCAACTTCCTGGAACATGTTGAATGGAAATACCGCTTCCTTTACACCATAGTTAGGAATTACCTGCTCCTTCAATTCTGGAACTGGTGAAGGACGACCTGTAATCTCAGATGTAATAATATCTGTTGCGATAGGTACCATACGGATGTTACATACCTTAGATACTAAAGGCACTGTACGGGATGCTCTTGGGTTTGCTTCGAGAACATATACCTTGCCATTTTCGATAGCATACTGCATGTTCATAAGACCCTTAACGTGCATCTCCTCTGCAATCTTTCTTGTATATTCCTTAATTGTTTCGACATTTTCAGGAGTAATGTGAACAGATGGAATAATACATGCAGAGTCACCTGAGTGAATACCTGCAAGCTCGATATGCTCCATAACAGCTGGTACGAATGCATGTATACCATCGCTGATAGCATCTGCTTCACACTCTAATGCATGATTTAAGAAACGGTCAATCAGGATTGGACGATCTGGTGTTACACCTACTGCCGCCTTCATATATCCTGTCATGCTTTCGTCATCATAAACAACTTCCATACCACGTCCGCCTAATACATAAGAAGGACGAACCATTACAGGATAGCCAATCTTATTAGCGATTTCTACTGCTTCTTCTACCGTAGTAGCCATTCCTGACTCTGGCATAGGAATCTCAAGCTTCTCCATCATTGCACGGAATAAGTCACGGTCTTCTGCTAAGTCAATAACAGAAGGAGCTGTACCAAGAATCTTTACGCCATTTTTCTCAAGCTCTGCAGCAAGATTTAATGGTGTCTGACCACCGAACTGTGCGATAACACCTAGTGGCTGTTCCTTCTTGTAGATACTTAAAACGTCTTCCAATGTCAATGGCTCGAAGTATAATTTATCAGATGTATCGTAGTCTGTAGATACTGTCTCTGGATTACAGTTTACGATGATTGTCTCAAAACCAAGCTTCTTCAATGCGAGTGCTGCATGTACACAACAGTAATCGAATTCGATACCCTGTCCGATACGGTTAGGACCACCACCTAAGATCATAATCTTCTTTGAGTCTGTGTTAACCGGATTCTTGTCCTCAGCATTGTATGTTGAATAGTAATATGCACTATTTTCTGTTCCGCTTACGTGAACACCTTCCCAAGCTTCTTCTACACCGATTTCGATACGACGATTACGGATAGATTCCTCGGAAATCTCTAATAACTGGCTTAAGTACTTATCAGAGAAACCATTCTTCTTTGCAGAAATCAACATATCATCGCTTAACATGTTGCCCTTGCACTTTGCAATCGCTTCTTCTTCCTCTACTAATTCCTTCATCTGCTCGATAAAGTAAGCCTTTACCTTTGTAATCTCATGGATTTCCTCAACGGTAGCGCCCTTACGAAGTGCTTCGTACATCTGGAAATGACGCTCGCTGGATGCTGTTCCAAGCTTCTGAAGTAATTCTTCCTTGCTTAATGTATCAAAATCTTTTGCATGTCCAAGTCCATAACGACCTGTTTCAAGAGAACGGATTGCTTTCTGGAAAGCTTCCTTATAAGTCTTACCGATACTCATAACCTCGCCTACCGCACGCATCTGTGTTCCGAGCTTGTCTTCAACACCCTTGAACTTCTCAAATGCCCAACGAGCAAACTTGATTACTACATAATCTCCATCTGGAACGTACTTATCAAGTGTTCCATACTTACCACATGGAATATCCTTTAAGGTAAGTCCAGCTGCAAGCATAGCAGATACTAAAGCGATAGGGAAACCTGTTGCCTTAGAAGCTAATGCAGAGGAACGTGATGTACGTGGATTAATTTCGATAACGATAATACGGTCTGAAACAGGATCATGAGCAAACTGTACGTTTGTTCCACCAATAACCTGTACGGACTCTACGATTTTATATGCCTGATCCTGTAATCTCTTCTGGCATTCCTCAGAGATAGTAAGCATAGGCGCTGAACAGAAGGAATCTCCTGTGTGCACACCAAGAGGATCAATATTTTCAATAAAACATACAGTAATGATGTTGTTTTCAGCGTCACGAACAACCTCTAATTCCAGCTCTTCCCAGCCAAGAATAGACTCTTCAACTAAAACCTGACCTACAAGACTTGCCTTAAGGCCTCTTGAACATACTGTCTGTAACTCTTCCTTATTATATACAAGACCGCCGCCGGCACCACCCATGGTGTATGCAGGACGTAAAACAACCGGATAACCAAGCTTATCAGCGATTGCAAGAGCTTCATCTACAGAGTAAGCAACCTCACTACGCGCCATCTCGATTCCGAGCTTATCCATTGTCTTCTTGAATTCGATACGGTCCTCACCACGCTCAATAGCGTCTACCTGAACACCGATAACCTCAACATTATATTTTTCAAGGATACCTGCCTGATTTAACTCTGAACATAAATTAAGTCCAGACTGTCCACCTAAGTTAGGGAGCAATGCATCTGGACGTTCCTTAGCAATAATCTGCTCGAGACGTTCCACGTTTAACGGCTCAATGTAAGTAACATCTGCTGTTTCCGGGTCTGTCATAATAGTTGCTGGATTAGAGTTTACAAGTACAATTTCGTAACCCAACTTACGAAGTGCTTTACAAGCCTGCGTACCTGAATAATCAAACTCACAAGCCTGTCCAATGATAATTGGACCTGATCCAATAATAAGGATCTTATTAATGTCTGTTCTTTTTGGCATGAGAATTCCTCCCGCATTGTATATTTTTTTCTCATTTTGCATATTTTATCACTCTCAAACAATCAATGTCAATTTGTAATATATAGTAAATCAAAACTTTTTCTATATTTACTGAAATAGCATTTTTACAAGTGGATTGAATTGTAAAAATAGCTATATAATTTTATGTAAACTTCCTTTTTAAAAGCCAACTATATCCATCAAAGAACAATACTTTCTCCTGTGAATCAAAAATATTTCGCAATGAATCTTCAAACCAAGTTTTGATTTCTTTCTCATTTTGCCCCTCTCCTTCTATTTTAATGCTAACATTGGATTGAAGCATCATAAACTTTATAAACGTCTCCTTATTAAATTTATACTCTAGTTGTAAAATATTCTGTCTCTGCATCTCAAAACCATAAGGACTCACTATTTCATCCGTCCATATATGTTCATTTCGCGGCGGCTTCGGAAAATTTTTAAGATATTCCTGATAATACCAGTCTGTATATTGCGCATTCTCTTTCATTTTATCAGAAATCCAAAAATCATAAATGAATGCAATTCCGTCTTTACTTATAATAGACCTCAAATTATCCAAAAAAGTTCCTACCTCTACCCATTGGACAACTCCAGCAGCTGTTACGATATCATATAGCTGTTCCGGATTTGGTATTGTCTCTGCTTTACTTACAAAAAAAGTATATTCTTCCTCTGGACACATCTCTCTTGCTACTAACACCATTTCTTCGGAAATATCTGTGCCACTTACCTTATCACATATAAGCTTTAGCGCCTTTGATGACAATCCTGCTCCACAGCCAACATCTAAACCGTTATGAAAATGCTTCCCATTCATATCTCTTTGTAATGCATCTATTACATATTTATGCAAAAAGGGGCGTTCTTTATAACCTTCTGCAATACGCTTAGAATCAAATAACTTATTGTTCATTCCGAAATTTCCTTTCATTGATGATATATTATTATTTTGCTACTTTTTAAAACTGTTTTAATTATATGTTTGTTTTATTTCTATGTCAATAAATATTATTGAACGAATTACCTCCAAGGAAAATTTGGAAAATGCTTTAAGTCATTGAAAAACGCAGGCTCTACCACCTGCGTCTTTTAATATACTATACAATTTACTTTAACATAATCAGCTCTTCCGCCATTTGAAACAGAACTTCAGGTTCTGTTTTTCCATATACATTACCAATATGATAATAGATTCCATCCTGTACCCAACTTACACCTGATACCAGATTTTCTGATACTTCTGAGGCTCCCACTGAAATGAAATAATTGTCCTTTTCCATATTTCTTTTATCCTCTTCCGTCAATTCATAATCAGCAGGAACCCATTTATAGGTATCCAAATTATATTTCACTTCAATGTCTTCAATTACTTGTACCACATCCGGCTCTCTTTCACTTTCATCTTGTGCTGTTTCTGCTAACTGAGTATTAATGTAAAGCATATCTTCACCCTGTTTCTTATATGAAAAATCTATTCCCTTATATTCCCTTATAACATTTCCATTCTCATCATGATCCACATTATAATCAATTGTCATATCCGAAAATTGATACCCATTTTGAAACAGTTCTAATGCTTTAACCGAAAATCCTGCTTTCGTCTCCATTTTCTTAAGCTTAGAAAAATTTCTTTCCCCGAATGCCAAAGAATGCGAGGTTGTATAGCTAATAATCCCCGACGATGCGATACTTACTGTCCCCAATAAAAAGCAACATGCTGCTACACATATTACCACCTTTTTCATACTGAATTTCTTCATGTTTTTGCCCTCCAACTCATGTTTTAATCTCTGATTCATTCTTTCATCCGGAGCCACAGGTGAAAGGGCATCTTTTAAAATCATATTCAATTTTTCTTCATTTATCATATCCTGCATCCTCCAATTGTTCTTTTAATAATTTACGCGCCTTATGCAACCTACTTTTTACAGTTCCCTCCGGCAGCTTTAGTAACACAGCAATCTCATTTACAGAAAGATCAGAAGCATAGTATAAATATAGAAGTAGCTGGTACTTCTGTGAAAGTTCTCTAATACATTGATACACTATCTGCTTTTGTTCCTTTTGAAGTAAGCTATCTTCCGGCATTACATTAGCCAGATTACTTGGAATATTTTGATATTCACCCTTTTCTTCCAGACTTTCCATCCCGGCTATCCGCTGTCTCCATGCATATTTTCTTTGTTTATTCTTCCATAATTTCACAGCAATAGATAATAAAAAACTTTTTGGATTCTGTGACATATCCATCTTTTTCATAAGCTCCACTGCCTTCAAAAAAGTATCCTGATATAATTCCTCTCCCTCTTGAAGGCTTCCTGTTGCATACCTGCAAAAGCTGAAAATATCTTTTCCATAAAGATCAATGCATTGCTCCAGTTCTGTCCTTGTCATGCTGTAACTCCTTTGTAATATCTTAGACGTCTAAGAGTTATCGTGAGTTTCCTCTTTGATGAACCCTTTCATAAGATATATTGTAATAAATCCTATAACGGTTCATTTATTTATTCAAAAAAATACTTGAAAGAAAAATATTCCCTTCAAGTATTTCTGTAATTATTCAGTACCTTCATAATTACGATTCGCAAATCCATTGTAAATCAGTTTTGCTGATGGGATTTGCTCACTCCTGAATCATGTTCTTACGGTCTCAGCAGCAAGTGCTTCGACCTGTACTGAATAGTTACGTATTTCTTTACATCATATCTTATTACTTCGCTGCTGAAAACAGTTCATACATTACTGGCTCAAATCCAGCTTGAAATGCTACCTTTTGAGATTTTATATGGCTTTCTACCGTCGAATAAAAAGGGACAACTCCTCTTTCCATTACCTGTTCTTTTAATAAAGAAGTTACATACGCGCCAACGCCTTTTCCTCTGCCTTCTTCTGTAACATTTACACCTATCTGCCACAGCTTATCACAGTCGCGGGTTACACTTGCCATACCAAGAATCGTATTGTTTTCCACTGCACAGACTGCCAGCATATCCGGTATCAGCTCATCAAACAGCAAAGCTTCCCAAAAGCGATTATCACCTTGGAATACCTTGATTTCATCTTGCTCATACCACTTTACATCATAGCGCTTTTCTGTCTTTGCAGCATTCAAAGCAGGCAGATAATGATGATGAGTATCTGCCAGTCTCTGTCCATATTCACCTAACTTTTCATGAATCTTAATCAGATTTTCCGGATCAGCAAGCCAAGTTCCTGTTGCATTTTCAAAGGTCTGCTTACACCAATCCAATAGTTTTTCATCTGCCATAACGAGTAACTTTTCACGATATACAGCAATCTTTAGCATACAATCCTCATCACCGATATATCTGGCTCCTTCATTTCTCTTCCATACCTTAAAAATATTATTACTACTTTGTATTTCTTCCACCGAACAGTCATAATCCAATGCTAACTGTTCCTCTAATATTTGTTTTAACTCTTCTTTTTTCATATATATTCCTTCCTATCCGGTATTCTAACGGAACAAAGAGAATTATTCTATGACAGAAATATCTATTCATGTGCATGTGTTTCTACTTCTGCCACCACTTTCAGTTGTTCCATATCCACCTTATCCCTACCATAATAATCCAAAAATGTATCCGTATACTTATCCGTCTTTAGGTTGTACCATAACGACCATAGCACCCAATAAATATCTATATGTCTGTCTCCAACCCCCGATAGCCCCACATCAATAAAGGCACTAAATTTTCCATCCATCAGCATTACATTTGGCAGGCAAAAATCTCCATGGATAAATGTATCCTGCTCAAAAGAAACTTCTCTGTCTAATTCATCATAAAAGTCCATGCAGGATGACACCGGTACACTATCAAGCTGCCATCCGTGTAACAGCTTCATAGCATCCGCAAGCTCTTTACACAGTTTTTTCGGATTATCCAAATAGTGCAATGGATCCTCTCCCTTTAAAGCCTCTGTTACCAGATAATCTTTATCAGCGGAAAGATAGGTCTCAACCTTAGGCCCCATTCCTTTTGCGGCAAACAGCTCCGACAGCTGAGCCTCTTTCAAAAGAGTTCCTGTATCCGACACCTTAATATAGTAACCGAAATCACTATAATACACTTTATTTTGCGGATGAGAGCTACTGTCATAAACGGTTGCTCCCTCCAGCAGCTTATGAAGCTCCTTAGGGAAATCATTTAAGCGAATATCTATTTTTGTCTTTTTCATGATAAGTATCTCCTCCGGTAAAATTAATCTCTATAACAGGTAGCCGACAATAATATCTCACTGTCAGCTACCATTGTTCTTTTTGAGTAATATATTACTCTATATCTTTATCCATATTTTTCTCAAGCCAGATAAGCTTATTGTTTAGTTTTTCACATAACATCTTCATCCAATCCGGCATATCCTGTATTTCTTCACCTAACACATGTAAAAGTGTTGCATATTCCTGCAAATGTACAAGTCGTCTCATGAACGGAATGGATTGTAATTGCTCCTGTGTGAGGGCTGTTACACTTTGATATCCTGACAAAAAGCATTGCTTTTTCTCTTCCATAGAAAGATTTCCGCTTATTTCTTCCAATGCAGACAAAGCTCCGTTTCCACATCCGAAAGCTTTTTCTCTTCTGCCGGAGACAATCTAAGAAAACAAATCTTATCTGTTTCCTGTTTTAATCGAAACGGATATATCGCATTTGAGGAAATCCGAAAATATTGCATCATCTCCTCTGCTGAATCAATATCATAGTCATATAATTCCATGCATTTTCTTGCAAGATCAAAGTTCTCATATAAATATTTTAATTTAAGCATAGTACCCTTTCTGCAGGCACCTCTTGCCTGCCCTTAAAAATGATTATCCGCCTTTATCATAATCTTTTTTTTATCTCGGCTTGTAGTTCTCATGCCGAACACCTCCTTTCAGAAATCTTACTTTAACTATCGTCTATCTAACTATTTAACAAATTTGAGTTTAGTGTGCCATGCACAGATGAGCCGAATTGACTGACGGGAGCTTGCTCACGGGCAGGCACGTTCACGCGAATCTGTATACGGCAAACGCTGCGACAACGAGCAACGTTAGTTGCGAGTCGTCGGCATGGATTATGTGGTGCATTGTGAGCACTCCTTTTCAAGGTTGTGGTAAGCGGATGAATATGCCGAAAATGCAAAAACCGCTTGTTTGGTATTTCCTAAACGCAGCGTTCGGCAGCCTTGATTAGTTCTGCTTTTCGCAAACTCGCATGCGCTTTTGGCGCATTGACTTTGGCGCATTGCTCAGACAGTGCTCCAAGCAGAACTTGCTGCCTCCTTGCTCCGTTAAGGAAATAACACAAACCGCTCTAAAGCATTTTCGGTATATTCATTCGCCTTATTTCAATGTTATGAAAGAGTGCCATCAAGATATTGGTTACAAAATCATTGTTTTCTTCCGACTAAATGAGATAAAATCATCTACCGGTCGGGGTTTTGCTTTGATTTTCCCCCGACCGTATGAATAATAAACATCAATCCTTCACCCTACTATTTATTTCTCAATAATTTGAAACTTCAAATCACTATCATAAGTATGCACATAAAGGATATCATCTTGTCGATAAATGTCAGCAATGAAAGGTAAATTTATCTATAGCCTGCCTTTTCGGCAAAACCAAACATATGTTTTGCACTTGCGATAAAATACAAAAGTTATCCACATCCTATAGTTATAGTTATCCAATTTTATTTTTTTGTGGAAAACTTTATTAAATTTGCATTTTCCTCTTGGCAGGCATCACCTTCTTTGATAAACTTAAGTTAGTTTAGAACTGCCTTGTGCAGCT